>JANORI010000107.1:0-4769 GCA_031415235.1 Acidobacteriota bacterium
GGATGGGATGCGCGGGTCATGGGCGATTCCGCGAGCCGCGCTGTTCGCCGGGCCTCACGCAGATCAGTGTACGCCGGGCCAATGCCATGGCTGCTACTCGGCCACCACCGCGATGACCTCGATCTCCACGAGGAAGTCGGGGTTGGCCAGCCGTCCCACCTGCACCAGCGTGCTCGCCGGCAGCTCCTTGGTGAAGTAATTCGAGCGCACGGCGCGAATGATCTGCACCTGCGACGCGTCGAGCAGGTAGTAGTTGGCCTTCACCACGTCGTTGAAGGTGGCGCCCGCCGCCTTGAGGGCCGTCTCGAGATTGGCGAACACCTGCTTGGTCTGGGCCGTCAGGTCGCCCTTGCCCACGAGCTGGCCCTTCGCGTCGAAGGCCACCTGGCCCGAGATGTAGATCGTGCGACCGCCCCTGGCGGAGACGATGTGCGAGTAGCCCGTGGGCGTCGACAGCCCGGGCGGGTTCATGCGCTGAATCACGGCACGCCCTCCTTGCGCCGACGGCAGCGCCGCGGCCAGTGCGATGCCCGCCGCGACGCCGGCGAGGCTCAGTCCAAACGTGAGACGGGTAGCGGGAACCATGGCAGCCTCCTGGGTTTCACTCGCGATAGCGTCCCGGCGCATGGCATCGACCGGAAACCGACCTACTCGGGGTCAGCGACCATCTTGGCCACCGAGTCCGTCGAGGTAGCGTTCATCCCGGGTCGCAAGGTCGCCCTCGTGGCTCGAGAACGAGGCCACGCTGACGGGACGGGGCTTGCGGGCGTAGAGCAGGATCATGGCCGTGCCGGCCACGGCCGCCAGCACGACGATCGCGGCGATCACGGGCGTGAGACGCGCGGCGAGATACAGCACCGTGAGGCTGAGGCTCACGCACGACCACATCGACAGCAAGGCGCTTCTGGCCGCCGCCCGCGACATGCCGCGGCCCTCGTCGAGCACCTTCATGTAAGGCGCGAAGAGCGGGATGCGCAGCAGCCGGTCCTCGAGCCAGGGACAACTGCGGGTGAAGCAGTACGACGCGATGATGAGGAAGATGGTGGTGGGCAGCCCGGGTACGAACACGCCGAGCCAGCCCAGGCCCACGGAGGCCACGCCCAGACCGGCAAAGGCCCAGCGGCGCGGATCACGCACCCACGACACGGGCTGCGGACTGATGGGGCAGGTCTTGTCCATGACGAACGGGCTATTGTGGCGCGCCGAAACACCCGGAGGCAAGCGTCACCGGCAGGCGACCGCCATTGCGGGCACGGTGTCGTCCAGGTGATAACTGTGCGAGGTGAGAGAACCTTGAACCGCGGACGAGATTCGACCCGAAGGCGTGACGGGCGCGCCTGCGCCGCGGTGATTGCGGGCCTCGTGCTCGCCGTGCTGGCGGACGGCGTGAGCGCGAAGTCTACCGGCAGGCCACGCCGGCGTGCCGTGGACGCGGTCATCGTGCACTCGCTCGGAGGGCCCGACTGTCAGCAGGGCACGCGCTTCTTCACGCCGGTCGAGGGCGACGCGCGCACGTGGATGGCCCGGTTCGCCACGCTGCCCGTGGTGAGCATCCACTACGTGATTGGACGCGACGGCGGCGTCGAGGCCGGCATTCCCGAGTCGCTGGCTGCATCGCACGCCGTCGGCTGGAATCAGCGGTCCATCGGCATCGAGCTCGTGAACAACGGCGACGGTGCCGATCCGTTTTCCGAAGCGCAACTGGCGGCGCTCGGGCAGCTCGTGCGCGAGATCCGCAGGCGCCATCCCCGCGTGGCACCCGAGCGCATACTGCGCCATTCCGACATCGACCGCTCCATGTTCCCCGCGGCAACGCACGGCGAGGCGTGCGCCGCGTTCCGGCGCAAGCTCGATCCTGGCGACGCGTTTCCCTGGGAGGCCTTCAAGGCCGCGCTCGGGGGCGGCTAGCGGGTGCGCGGCGTGGCTGCCAGCGCGTCGCTGAACCGTCGTGCCGCCTCGCGCACGCGACGCACGCGGTCGGGGCCCATGCGAACCAGCTGCTTCTGCGCCGGCGGCAGCTGCTCGTACGCGGGATTGGCGTAGGCGTAGCCGCCTCGACCAGGGACGAGCGCTGCGTCTTCAGGTACGTCGGGCGTCGTGGTCACAACGGCGATCGCGCGCGTCACGGCGTCATCGAAGCCCCCGTCTGGATGTCCCTGGCGCTCGTAGGCTTCGGCGATGCGGGGGCGCAGCGCAGTGAATGCCGCCGCGAGCGTCGCGGGATCCATGTTGGTCACGACGTCGGCCAGCGGCGCATATCGTGCGTGGCTCGCCGGCGCTACCTGTGCCACGCCGTCGCGTCGCGCCACGGCGAAGCCCGGCGAGGGACGCAGCGCCGCCAGGTCGCGTGCGGGAGACTGCCCCTGCGAGAGCCTGTCGATGGCGGTGGCGATGCTGCCCACGAGGTCGTCGGTGGCCAGCCACTTGAGCAGCTCCGGATGCGAGCCCAGCGCCGTGAAGAGCTCGCGCACGTACGGATCCATCTGCTCGAGCGGCGGCAGCGCCGGCGCAATCGACGGCGCGTCGACTACAGTCTGGGCGGCGCTCGACGGCGCGCCGGCCGCACCCGGTGGGGCCGCCGTGGCCGCCCGTTGTCGCGACACATAGACCCACGCACCCGCCGCCAGCACGCCGGCGACGAGCACCACGAACAACCCGACCCTCGGCCCTGGGGAGGACGGAGCGGAGGGCGCCACCGTCGCTGAATTCCCATGCCCGGTGTCGAGCGGGAGATCGTCGAGCGAAGCCATGGTCGCCTCCTTGCCCCGAGCGTGCCAGAAGGCGAACGCGCGTGCAAGCGGTCTCGAACGGTCTGTGTCGGTCTCGAACGGCCTGGTGATCTGGCGCCGGCCCGAAGGAACGCCGACTCACCGCGCAGCGCGCCCCGGAGGCGCGAGCGTCGCGCGGGCCACGTCGTGCGTCTCGAGAGTGCGGTGCGCCTGCACCCTCTGAGCCCGTTCGCTACCAGCGGGTGGTCAAGCCCACGCCGAGCATGCGCCCCTGCATGATGCTGTTTGGCGCGAGGAACGACGCGCTGAGCGCGTTGGTCGTGACGTAGCTGATGATGGCGTCCGAGTTGTTCAGGTTGAACACCTCGACGACCGGCAGCAGCGTGGCCTTGCCCACCTGGAACCGCCGCGACAACTTGAAGTCGAGCTGGTTGATGCGCTCGACGAACGTGTCGCGCTCGGCCTCCAGGAACACGATCAGGGAACCCTGGCCGAAGGTGCCGGTCGGCATGATCACCTGGCCCGCGGGGCAGGGCGAGGGGCAGCCCGCCGGGTAGCGGGTGGCGCCTCGGGTCACGTTCATGACGCGCGAGCTCGTCGGGCTCTGGTTGCTCTGGAACGCCATGCTCAGCTCGAAACCCCAGCCGATCTGTCGCGTGCCCGACAACTTGAACTGGTTCTTCCACGGAATACTGAGGCCGAAGTCGTCGCAGAATCCCTTGGTGGTGTAGTTGGTCGTGCTGCCCGTGGCCAGGTAGTTGGGGTCGTCGGGCGCGGTGCAGGCGCGCTGCCGCTCACGCTCCATCGTGAAGCCGCCGAACAACTGCCCGCCGCCAGGAATGCGCCACGTCAGGTTGGTCATGAGCGCCTGGTACTGCCGCTTGCGGTCGGGGTCGGCCGTGTCGAGATTGCGCGTCGGCCGCGCCTGCGCGGCGAGGCTGCGCGCGAACACCTCGATCGGCTGGCCGGTCGTCGGGTTGTAGAACGTGTACGGCGTGTAGTCGGCCAGCGACCAGCTCTGGTTGACGGTCGTCGTCAAGTTGCGGAACGTGCCCTGGAACACCGCCGCCGACACCGAGAATCCCGGCAGCAGTTCGTGCTGCAGTTCAACCGCATTCTCGAGATTCCAGGTGCGCGGGTAGTCGCCGAACTCGTTGAGGGCCGCGGTGCCGAAGTTCGGCGACAGGGCGGTGAAATCGATCTCGCACCCCACGCGCGGGTAGCCGGTGCAGCCGCGGTCGCCCTCGGCGATGTCGTTGCCGTTGGCGTCGCGCCACGGCAGCGTCGCGGTCTGCGACAGCAGTGGGTTGTAGTTGGTCGCGATGCCCGTCGTGCGGATCTGGTTGTACCGGTTCAGCGAGTACTTGAGCGCCGTCTTGCCGTTGCCGAACACATCCAGCACGGCCGAGAAGCGCGGCGCCCAGTCCTTCCAGTTCGGCAGGTCCTGGATCGCCTCGAACTTGCGCGCCGGCACGAACCGGCCGGCCGGAGACTCGGAGGCAAGCACCTGGGCCCTGACCTGCTCCCAGCGGACGCCGGCGTTCACCGTCAGGCGGTTCAGGCGCCACGAGTCCTGCACGTAGAGGCCCAGATCGCGATTGAGGCGCTCGCCGTACTTGAGCGGCGTGTTGCGGATGACGACGCTGTCGGGTACCGAGAAACGCACGCCCGTGGAGTTGCTGCGGTACTGCTGCGTCAGGTCGGCGTTGACGTCGATTGTGTGCCAGAAGTCGCCCCACGTGACCTGCGCGCCGGCCTTGAAGCTGTGCGACCGCCACAAGTACGACAGCGCCGCCTGCATCGCCTGACGCTCAGGGCTCTGTGCCTGTTGCAGTGACGCGGCCGTCGTCCGGCCACCGAGGTCGCTCTCCAGGCGTGATGCACCCGCGAACCATGGCGCAGTGCCGCGCGGCTGCTGCAACCTCCTGATAGCTGTTCGTGTAGTACTCGAGGTTTCTCGAGTAGCCAGCCTCGAGCAGCAGCGCGTTCGTGAGCGTGGACGTGTACTTCATCGAGCCGGTGTGATATGCCGGCGAGAAC
>JANORI010000108.1:0-8489 GCA_031415235.1 Acidobacteriota bacterium
GTCGCTCACGTTGCTGAGCACCTGGCGCTGGCCGCTCGGCAGCACCGCTTCCACCATCATGGCCTTGCCGCGCAGGTGCATGTGGGGCTGGAAGCTTTCGATGCGCGCGTTCTCGCGCAGCGGGAAGAAGCCCTCGGTCACCGTGATGGCGTTCGGGCGGATGTCGAGGTTGCCGATCGCCGCCGGCACGAGCGACAGCGAGTTGCGATACTTCGGCTCCTGCCCCTTGGGGTAGAAGTAGATGCCCATCTCCACCTTGTTGGTGATGGTCTCACCGGCCTGCGAGTAGTGGATGTCCCAGCGGAACTTCGAGCCGGGCAGCAGCAGCTTGCCGGTGTCGGGGCGCATCAGCTCGCCCTGCTTGCCCACGGCCCATTCCATGAACGGCACGGGCAGACCGCCCGAGGCGGGCGCGCCGGGCTCGTCCTGCATCAGATAGGCGATGGCGTGATGGGTGATCTTGCGGCCCTTCACGAACTCGGGGCGGATCTCGATGGCGCGCACCCAGCGGGGTTCGGTGATGCCCGATTCGGTGACGCGCTCGTCCCAGGCGTCCTGCGCCACGGCCGGCATGGTGAACTCGTGCGACTGGACGATCAGGTCGGGCTCGCTCTGGCCAAACCCCTTGGCGAAGTTCCAGCCCTGGTCGCTCGGCCAGGTCTTGGCCGCCGGCAGATCCTTCGGGTCGCCCTGCGGCGCGCCGGCATCGACCCACTTCACGATGGTGTTGAGCTCGGCCTCGCTCAGCGACTCGTCGTTCTTGAACTTGGTGACGCCCACGGTGCGGTCGATCTGGAAGGGCGGCATCTGGTGTTCCAGCACCCGCGCCTTGATCGAGCGGGCCCACGGTCGCGCTTCGGTGTACTTCACGAGCGACATCGGCGCGATCGAGTCGGGCCGGTGGCACGCTTCGCACTTGGCCTGGAAGATCGGCGCGACGTCCTTCGAGAAGGTCGGCGCCGCCGCCTGCTGCTCGCCAGCCGTGGCCGTGCCGGGTAGCCACAACGCCGCCGCCAGCAGCGTGGCCCCGACCACGCCGCGCCGGGTCTGATTCAGCTGTTCATGCATCATGTTCATGCTCCCTGATTGCTACTTCACGGACACTTTGACGTAGGTGTTGGTCCAGCAGCACTGGAAGCCGGCGCCGCCCTCGCCCGATTCGTCGTTGCCTTGCACGCGCAGCAGATAGTCCCCGGGCACCGTGAAGGTGGCCTTGGTGCTCACCTTGTCGCCCTGCTTGGCGACCGACTGACGCGCCGGCTCGAAAGCCACACGGCCCGGTCCGCGAAACTTGTGGAACGACACACTGGCGACCCCTGCACCCGAACGGGGCGACGGCACGCCCACGTTGGTCTGCTTCGGGTCTTCCACCCACAGGTCGATCACCACCGGCGTATTCACGGTGCCGGTCAGCGTGGCAGCCACGGCCGTGGGCGGCCCGGTGAACTTGGGTCCGTCAGGTACGAACGTGAACACCGGCGGACGGTTGCCCATGCCGGCTTCCACGAACGGCGTGATGGTGTAGCCCTTGGTGAGACCGAGGGGAATCGACTGCGCCTCGCCGTTCGACACAATCGTCCAGGTGAGCATCTTGGTGCCGAAATCCTTGGGCACCTTGATGGCGAACATGCCCCAGTTGCGGCCCGTGGCGAAATACGTCGGCTGCCCCTGATCGACCGGGCCGGGCTCGACCCGGTTGTTGGGCCCCACGGGGATGTCGAGCGCTTCGTTCCGATTGCGGTTGAAGTAACCCACGAGCAGGCTGAAGCTGCCGTCGGCGTTCTCGTACCAGCCTTCGAAGGCGGGCGTGATGCTCGAGCCTCTTTCGCGGGCGGGCTCGAGCGGCAGCACGGGCGGGGCCTTGGGCGCCGGCGCGGCGGGGGTCTGAGCGGCAGCCGTCACCGGCAGGGCGACAACGACGGCCAGGGCCGCAAGGGTCGGGAAGCGGAATCCAGCAAATCCAGCCATGGTCATCGTGAGGGCCTTCGTAAGGGTGTGGCGGGTGACGATCATACCGCCGCTCCGCGCAGGAACACGCCGGCGATCTGGTCGCTCTGGTGTGCGAACCCGGTCTCGCCGCGCACCACCGACGTGACCACCACGCCGCGCACCATGCCGAGCAGCATGGCCGCATAGACGCCGGTGTCGGCTGGATGCAGCACGCCGGCGTCGATGCCGCGGGCCATCAGCTTCTGCGCGCGGGCCAGCAACTGGGTGGCCACGGTGAGCTGGCGGTTCATGGCCGACGCGTCGGCCCCGCTCTGCAGCAGGTCTTCCATCATGAGCGTGAGCAGCACGCGGTTGGCGTCCCAGTGGGCCACGAGCGTGACCACGAACTGGCGCAGTTCCTCGGCTACGCCGGCGGCAGTAGCTGGGCCCGCGCTGGCACCCACGTCGGAGGCGGCGTCGAGCGCGTCGAGCAGCTGCTGGGTGCGCGACTGGAGCAGCGACGCCACGAGCGCCTGGCGGTCGCGGAAGTAGTTATAGAGCGTGCCCACCGCGATGCCGGCGCCCCCGGCAATGTCTTCCATGCGCACGGCGCCAGCCCCGCCCCGGTTGAAGGCGGTCGCGGCGGCGTCGAGAATCGCGTCGCGGGTCGACTCGCGGAGTCGATCACGCAAGCTGGTGGTGGGATTCATTCGGTGAATCTAGATTCACTTTGCAGTGTGCGCCCCCTCGGCCAGCCACGTCAAGTCGGCCGGGCATGACTGTCAAGGCGGGGCATGACCTGTCGGCCGGGCATGACCGCGATGTCATTGCCGAGACGACCTCGGGCGCTTCCGTGCCGGTCGCGCCAGGTGCCTGCCGCGCACCCGGCTCGCTCCCCGCGAACTCGCGGTGGTCACGAAACCGATGCGGGGCGCCGGCCCCACCGCGCCGGGCACCGCGTAGGCCAGCACGACGATGCCGCTGGCCGGCAGCACCTTCGTGTCGCTCAACACGAGCGTGGTCGACGCGCCCGGGGGCAGAAGCGGAATACCATCGCCAAGCAGCACCGGAATCACGGCCAGTTCCACGGTATCCACCAAACCAGCCAACAGGAGCAGCCGGAAAAGTTCGCCGCCGCCGTAGAGCCAGATGTCCTTACCGGGTTCGCCCTTGAGGGCCGAGACGACCGTCGCGGGATCGTCGCTGGTAATGCGCAGGCCCGGCCGAGTCGCGGGTGGGAGGGTCCGCGAGAACACGACCGTGTCGATCGCCGGAAGCCCTCCCTCGCCCATCGCCGCCACGACGTCGTAGGTCTTGCGGCCCATGACCGCGACGTCGAACTCCCGGTACATCGCCGAGAAGTCGATGACCGGATCCATCACGATCCAGTCGTATTCTCCGTTGGTCCGGGCGATGAAGCCGTCGAGGCTGACGGCGACCTGATAGCGAAGGCGTCTGCTCATGTGCGTGTCCTGCGCCTGGCCGGAGCCGTGGTCTTCACGGCGACGGGTGCCGGCTGTGGCGTGATGCGGGCGATACGGGTTTTCACCAGCTTTCTAATGAGCGCGGCCGGCAGCGGCGCGCCGAGTGGAAAGCGCAACGTGCCCTTGCCGCTCGTGTCGTAGCCGGCAAACTCGCCAGGATACGACTCGGACACGCCGTAGATGGCGCTGTGCCTCGCTGCGGCGCCAAACCAGATGAGACCCTTGCCGTGCAGCCGGAACGCCGGAATCTTGTAGCTGATGCACTCGGTGGCACCGGGCGCCCCGGCATGGATCAGTCGCCGCAACCGCTGCACGGCGGCGCGTTGGTCGGGGCGCAGTGGCGTCAGATACTCGTCGATGGTGGCGGGGCCCGCCTTCGATCTCGCTTGGGCGGCGGACGCGCGCCGCGCGGTGACGGTCACTGGCATAGCATCCGTCTTTGTCTCTGCTGCCACGCTACCTCACCAGTGACTTGTCGAGCGAGTCCCAACCATAGGCCAGCGCCACGCGGGCCTCGATCTCGTTGATGAGCGCGCGGCCACGATCGCCGTTGGTCATGACCGCGACGCGGTAGCCTTTCCGCACGTGGCCGACGAGGTTGGCCTGAAAGCCCCAGTTGGTGCCGCCGTGCGCGAAGTACCACCCTTCGCCGCGCATCTCCACCCCAAGGCCCACCGCGTAGGGACCCACGCCCACCGGCGACGTCATCGCTGTACGACCACGCGTGCGCCCTGCGCTGCAGCCTCGCCTATCAGGCGCTCGGCCATCGACGCAGGCGTCGCTGTCGAAGGGCACGGCGCTGGCCTGCACGACGGCCGCACGCACCGACCAGATGGGAGGAGTCGACGTCATACGAGTTCGACGCGGCCGGCCGCGCGCTGCGCCTTGCTGTGGGTGCGCCCGTACGCAAGATACACCGCGGTGCCGAGCGCCAGATACGCGACGAGGCGCAGCCAGGTGTCTGCGGGCAACCCTGACATCAAGTACCCGCACGTGAGCATGCCGAGCGCAGGCACGACGGGCGACCACGGCGTGCGAAACGGACGCGGTAGCTCCGGTCGCGTCCGGCGCAGGATGATGACCCCGGCGCAGACGATCACGAACGTGAGCAGCGTGCCCATACTCACGAGTTCGCCCAATACGCCAATGGGCAGAACCGCTGCCATCAGGGCCATCACCACTCCGGTCACGAGCGTGATCCGGTGCGGCGTTCGCAGGCGAGGATGCAGTTTGCCGACCCACGGTGGCAGCAGACCATCCTGCGACATGGTGTAGAAGATTCGCGACTGGGCCAGCATGCCCACGAGGATCACCGTGCTCAGGCCGCCAATGGCGCCAAGCTTCACGAGCGGCGACAGCCAGCGCAGTCCGGTCGCGTCGACTCCCACCGCAATCGGGTCGGGCACATCGAGCGCGGAATAGGGCACGAGGCCCGTGAGCACGATGGCCACCAGCATGTAGAGCACGGCGCAACCGGCCAGCGACCCGAGAATGCCAATCGGCAAGTCGCGCTGGGGATTCTTGGCCTCTTGGGCGGCCGTCGTGACCGCATCGAAGCCCATGTAGGCAAAGAACACCACCGCCGCGCCCCGCACGATGCCGCTGTAGCCGAAGCGCCCGAACTCGCCAGAATTGGGTGGGATGAACGGCGTCCAGTTTTCCGGGCGTACGAAGAACGCGCCCGCGATGATGAACACGACCACGACCGACACCTTGACGACGACGATGACCGCGTTGACATTCGCCGATTCGTGGATGCCTCGCACCAGCACCGCCGTCATCACGAGCACGATGGCGGCGGCGAGGATGTTGAAGACGCCGGTGGCGTGCGGCAGCGTGGCCACGTCCACGCCTTGTGCCGCCAGCCGCGCGGCCACCGACGACAGCACTTCCCAGTGGTGCGGCGCCGTCTCGACCAGTACCGTGCCGGGTGGCGCCGTAAGAGCAGGGGGCAGCGTGACCCCAAGGTCGCGCAGCAGGCTGAGCACGTAGCCCGACCAGCCCACGGCCACCGCCGACGGCCCCACCGCGTACTCGAGCGTCAGCAGGCACCCGATCATCCAGGCCGCGAATTCGCCGAGTGTGGCGTAGGCGTAGGTGTAGGCCGAGCCCGAGATCGGGATCATCGCGGCGAACTCGGAATAACAGAGCGCCGCAAAGCCGCACGCCACTGCCGCCATCACGAACGACAGCAGGATGCCGGGTCCCGCGTACTGCGCGGCCGCCAGGCCCGTCATCACGAAGATGCCGGCGCCGATGATGTCGCCGATGCCCAGCATCACCAGGCGCCCCGGCCCGAGCACACGCTTCAGCGAATGCGGATGGGTGGCGGCGGCATCGGCCGCCAGCGACTCGATCGACTTCGTGGTGGTGAGCGAGGTCAGCCAGGACATGTGCGCCACACACTACAGCGAAACCGGGCAGGCCGCCGGAACAATGCGCGCGGCGTCCGCGCGATGGTAGGCTGACGCCCGATGCTGCCATCCACCTTGCTCGATCTGGACTACGCGCGCGCGCAGTTTCCATCGCTGGCGTCCGGCTTCGCCTTTCTCGACAACGCCGGCGGGTCGCAGATCCTGGGCCGGGTCGTGGACCGGATCCGCGATTACCTGCTCACGAGCAACGTACAGCATGGCGCCAGCTATTCCGTGTCGCAGCAGGCCACCGCGCGCGTGGCCGAGGCGCAAGTCTGCACGGCCGAGCTGCTGAATGCGTCGCGGCCCGAAGAGATCGTGATGGGCCCAACGACCACCGTGCTGCTGCAGTGGCTGGCGCGCGCCATGGCGAGTCAGCTCAGGCCGGGCGACGAAGTGGTCGTGAGCCGGGCCGACCACGAGTCGAACATCGGCCCATGGGTGGGCCTCGAAGCACACGGCGTGGTCGTGAAGACCTGGGAGCTGCGACCCGGCACTCACCTGCTCGACCTCGACGACCTCGCGGCCCTGATGACGCCGCGCACCAGGTTCGTGGCCGTCACCCACGCGTCGAATATCTTCGGCGCGATCCAGCCCATTGCCGACATCGCGCGGCTCGTGCATGCACGCGGCGCCAAACTGTGTGTTGACGGCGTGGCCTTTGCTCCGCATCGCGCGGTCGACGTCAGGGCGTGGGACGTCGACTACTACGCCCTCAGTTTTTACAAGGTCTACGGACCGCACCATGCGGTGCTCTACGGTAAATACGAGCACCTGCTGGAACTCGACACGCTGTATCACTACTTCGTGCCGAGGGACAAAATCCCCTACAAGCTGCAGCCGGGCAATCCCAACTACGAGCTGTCGTACGCCTGCATCGGCATTGCCGACTACCTGGACGATCTCGGCCGCCGGTCGGGAGCGTCGCCGGCCGCCACGCGCCGGGCGGCCATCGAGACGGCATGGTCCGCCATCGCCGCGCACGAAGCGGCGCTGGCCGATCGCCTGCTCGGCTACCTGCGGCCCCACACGCGCGTGCGCGTGCTCGGTCCCGCCACGGCCGACGCCGATGTGCGCGTCCCGACGATCAGCTTCGTCGTCGACGGCGTGGACTCGCGCGAGATCGTCCGCCACACCGACACGCTGGGCCTCGGCATTCGCCACGGCGACTTCCATTCCAGGCGCCTGGTCGAGTGGCTCGGCTACGGCGGCCCGAGCGGCGTGGTACGCGCGTCGCTGGTGCACTACAATTCGGTCGAGGAACTAGATCGCCTCATCGCCGGCCTCGATGCAGTGATCTGACCGGCTCGGCGCGGGAGAGGAACACATGGCGCAACGAGTGCACACACCACGGTGGACGGCGCGCGGCGTCTGCGCGACGTTCTTCGCCCTCGCGACCGCGGTCGCTGTGGCAACGTCCGGGGCACCGGTCGGCACGCCAGTGTTCGCGCAGTCGGCCTCACGTCCCGCTGACGACACGGCGATTCGGCCGTTCACGATCCGCGTGCCCGACGCGGTGCTCGCGGATCTGAAGGCGCGTCTCAGGAATCCGCGGATTTCCCCGCCGCTCCAGGGCGACGGCTGGGCGCTTGGCACCGACACCGCCTACCTGCGTCAGCTCGTGACCTACTGGCGCGACTCGTTCGACTGGCGCGCGCAAGAGCGCAAGCTGAACGCGATGGAGCAGTTCACGACCACCATCGACGGGTTGCGTGTCCACTTCGTGCATCGCAAATCGAAGCATCCCGGCGCGTTCCCTTTGCTCGTCACGCACGGCTGGCCGGGTTCGATTGCGGAATTCACGAAGATCATCGGCCCGCTCACCGACCCAGTGGCGCATGGCGGGCAGGCCGCCGATGCGTTCGACGTCGTGATGCCGTCGATTCCCGGCTTCACGTTCTCGGAGGCGCCGAAGGCCGCCGGCTACGACCCGGCGCGCATCGCCAGCGTGCAGATCGCCCTCATGGCGCGTCTGGGCTACACCCGCTACGGCGCGCAGGGCGGTGACTGGGGCGCGATCATCAACACGCAGGTGGCGGCGCGCGATCCAGAGCATGTGGCCGGATTGCACCTCAACATGTGCCTCGGCGCGGCCCCAGCCGGCACCGATCCGGAGGCCGGTCTAAGCGATGCCGAGAAGCAGCGGCTGAAGGTGCGCCAGACCTTCCAGAACGAAGAGACGGGCTACCAGCAGATTCAGGGCACGAAGCCGCAAACCATCGGCATCGCACTCAACGACTCGCCGGTGGCGCTGGCCGCCTGGATCGTCGAGAAGTTCCACACCTGGTGCGACTGCAACGGCAACCCCGAGTCGATCTTCACGAAAGACGAACTGCTCACGAACATCACGCTCTACTGGGTCACGCAGACCGCGGCGTCGTCTGCGCGCATCTACTACGAGAGCCGGCACCCAACCTCGGTGCCCGTGCCCGGACGCATCGCGGTGCCGACGGCATGTGCCGATTTCCCGAAAGAGATCATCTGGTCTCCCCGGCGGTGGGTGGAACAGCGCTTCAACATCACGCCGTCGAACCATGAAGCGCGGGGTCATCGTGGCCTTTCTACTTCGCGCGCACGGTCCTGAAGAACGCGCGCACGTCATCCACGAGTAACTGCGGTTGTTCCAGCGCGGCAAAGTGTCCGCCGCGGGGCAACTCGGTCC
>JANORI010000109.1:0-1887 GCA_031415235.1 Acidobacteriota bacterium
GCGTGTAGACCATCGCATCGAGATAGCCCACGTGGTGTCCGTCGATCGTCCAGCCGCGCGTGCCGTGCTCGAAGGCTGGCACCGACGCGACCGGACAGACGAGCACGTCGTGGTCGCGCATCTCTTCGAGCAGCGCCGCGCGCACGAGGTCACGATCGATCCACGCATGCGCCAGTGCCGGTGCCGAGAGCGGCGGGCGCGGGCCGCGCTCACGATGCATCGCCTCGACGATCGGCAGATGCCGCTCGCGCCCGTCGAGTGACTCGGCCAGCAGCAGCTCACCCACGTCGCCGAAGATCACGTCCCAGATTGCACGGGCGCGATCGAGCGCGAGCGGCCGGTGTGAAGTGGTGATGAATTCCTGCGCGTCGAGGGCGCACACCGCGGCCGCAACCGCCGTCCGCGTCTCGGAGGTCGGCGGCGCCGAGGGGTGCGCGTCGAACCACGCCACGCGCGGACGGACCCACGCCCCGGGAGGGACGGCGGGCAGCGGAGTGGTCATCGGGTCGCCGATGTCCCATCCAGCGACGGCGCGGTACAGCAGCGCGACGTCCTCCACCGTGCGCGCCATCGGACCCACCACGCCGATGAGCGAGAACGGGCCGAGACACGCGGGCTGGTGCCCTGTCGAGGGCACGCGGCCAGGTGTCGGCTTCAGCCCACAGATTCCCGTGAAGTGCGCGGGCACGCGAATCGACCCGCCGCCGTCGCTACCGATGCCGCCAGCCGAACACCCTGCGGCGATAGCCGCCGACTCGCCGCCGCTCGACCCGCCGGGCGTGCGCGCGAGGTCCCACGGGTTGTTCGTGCGCCCATGCAGCGGGTTGTCGCTCTCGTACCCCATCAGCATCTCGGCCACGTTGGTGGTGCCAAGCACGATCGCACCGGCCGCGCGAAGACGCGCCACAACCACGGCGTCGCGCGGCGCCCGCACGTCGCGTCGCGAGGCGCTGCCGGTTTCGCACCGCAGCCCCGCTACCTCGATGGCGCTCTTCACGGTGACGGGCACGCCGCCCAGCGGACCGCGCGCCTGACCGCGCGCAGCGGCGGCGTCCTGTTGGGCGGCGTCCTGCAATGCGGCCTCGGCGCGCAGATCGACGAAGGCGTGCAGCACGGGGTCGACCGCGCTGATGCGATCGAGGTGGGCTGCCACGACCTCCACTGCGCTGACCTCTCCGGCCGCCACCGCAGCGGCCATCCGCGACGCGCTCCACTGCACCAGCTCCGACATGCGGCCCCAGTATCGCACCCGCCGTGGCGACGAGCGGCCCTACCGTCTGGTCACGAGGCTCGCGCCCCAGCCGACCAGCGCCACCACGAGCAATGCCCACAGCAGTCCGCGCACGGCCCCGAGCGGCGAGGCACGGCGAATCGGCGTGAGCCCGAGGCTGCCGGTGAAGCCGGCCACGGCGTCGGCGTGCCACAACATCACCATCAGCACGCCGAGCGGCAGCGCCATCAGCTCGTTCGTCGCGGCCCTGCAGGCTCCGTCGCCTGAGAGTTCGTGGCTGGCCGACGGCGAACGGGCGCTCGTGGCCTATGCCGACGTACTCACGATGACCCCGGCTGGCGTGACCCGGGCGCACATCGATGCCCTCTTGACGGCGGGCTACTCCGACCGCGCAATCCACGGCGCCTGTGCCATCATTGCCTACTTCGCATTCGTGAACCGCATCGCCGACGGCCTGGGCGTGCAGCTCGAAAGGACCACTTCATGACTTCGATCGGACGCCGTGAGTTCCTGGCAGGCGCAAGCGCGCTCGCCGTACCGTCCCTGCTGACTCGCGCCTACGGCGCACAGGCCGTCGCCTCCCGCGCTGGGGCCGTGTTCCCCGCGTCGGTGCGCGACGACTTCCCGCTCGCGTCGCTCGAGACGTACATGAACGC
>JANORI010000110.1:0-2283 GCA_031415235.1 Acidobacteriota bacterium
TCCATCCGACCACCGGCGATCTGTGGCAGAACGAACACGGCCCGCAAGGCGGCGACGAGCTGAACGTCATCATGCCGGGCATGAACTACGGCTGGCCCGTGATTGGCTACGGCATGAACTACACGACCGGCCTGGCGATTCACGAAGGCACGCACAGGGAAGGCTTCACGCCGCCCGCCTACGTGTGGGTGCCGTCGATCGGCGTGTCGGGGATGATCTTCTACACCGGCGAGCGCTTCAGCGGCTGGAAGGGCGACATGCTGGCAGGCGGAATGAGCGGGCAGCGCCTGATGCGCCTGCGCCTCGAGGGGCGGATGGTCGTATCCGACGAGATCCTGATTCAAGGAATGGGGCGCATGCGCGACGTGCAGCAGGGGCCCGACGGCGCCGTCTACGTGATGATCGACGCAAACGTCCGCGGCGTGGACGGCGAAGCGACACCGGTGTATCGCCTGGTGCCGGTGCCGCGCGCGGCGTCAACCACGCGGCGCTGAGGAGACGGGAACCCGCTCGCACCGCTGCCAGGCCACACGTGTGCCAGACTTGCGTTTCACATGATGGGCGGCGGCCGTCCAGCCGAGGTCTGCGCCGGTGTCGGACGCAGGAGCAACTTCTGGACGCGCCAGTTGGAGCTCTCCGCCACGTAGATCTCGTGCTCGGATGGGCACGCTATCGCGTGCGCGCCCGAGAACTGCTTGAGGTTGCGGCCCGACTTTCCGATGACGCCCAGCACCTTGCCGTCGAGCGTGACCTTGAAGATGCGGCCCGGCCACGTGCTCTCGCCGAGGAACAGCACCTGGGTTGGTCCCGGCGTGATGCACAGGGAATTGGGGGCGCCCACGCCGCTCATGTCCCCCGCCTTCGGCGTCGGGCCGTTCACGGCCCGGGTGGTGTAGTCGGGCGGCACCACGACCTTCCACTCGCGCAGGTAGGTCCCTTCCGTGTCGAACACCTGCACGCGCTGGTTGCCGCGGTCGCCCACGTAGATGTGGTCCTGGTTGTCGATGGCAATGGCGTGCGGCGTCCGGAACTGCCCCGGGCCGGTGCCCGGCTCGCCAAACGAGGTCACCCAGTCGCCGTGCTTGTCGATCTTGGCCACGCGCGAGTTGATGTAGCCGTCGGTGATGTAGGCGTTGCCCTGCGAATCCCAGGCGATGTCGGTGGGCTGGCGATAGCGGCCATCCTGCGCCGGCAGCGGCGGCGTGACGTGTTCCCACGGCTCGGCGCCGTCGGCCGATTCCTTGCGGCGGCCGAACACCCAGTCCACGCGTCCGGCCTGATTGAAGCGGATGATCATGTCCGAGCCCTTGTCGATGGCCCAGATGTTGTCGTGCCTGTCGATGCGCACCGAGTGCGCAAACGCCCAGCCGTAGAGGTCCTTGCCGACCTCGCGGATGAACTCGCCCTTCGGGCCGAACTCGAGTAACTGCGCCGCGACCGGGCCGTAGGCCGGGCCGGACGCGCTGCCCGAGCGCGAGAACACGTAGACGCGCCCCTTGGAGTTGACCGCCACGCCCGACACTTCGCCGAAGTTCATGCCGTCTGGAAGCTTCAGGACGTTGGGCACGGAGTCGAACTGGATCTCCAGCGCGCTTACCTGCGGCTGCTGACGTGCCGAGATAAACGGTGCCGCTACCAGCAGCACCGCCAGCATCAGGAGCAAAGTAGCGTTTCTCGTCATCGAGTTCTCCAGTCTGATAGCGAATCGTCTTCTCCGGGTCGGGCACGCGCATGGTGAAGTGACTGAGATCGCCGGCCGTGAGCAGTCCTTTCTTGGGCGACGCCTCGGGCGCGGCGAAGGTGGCATCATGCGTCCCATCTCGATTCGCCCATGAGCCCTTTTCAGGGCGCGACGCTCGACCGTGCGGTGAGGGCCCAGCGGCCGTTCTTCCGTTCCACGATGTAAAGGCTGTCGAATTGCGACAGCACCGAATTGTCAGCGCGGTAGCGGACGAAGGTGGTGAGCATGTGCGCCTTGGTTGGGCCGCATTGAACCACCTTTCGGCTGGCCCAGTCCGAGTGATGCCAGCCGGTCGCTTCAAGGCGGCTGAACGAGTCCTCGAGGTCGGCGGCCGAGTTGATGATGCGGACAGTGCCGCTGGCGACACGGACCGACGGGAAGTGGAAGGTGGAGCCCCAGGCATCGGCATCCTTCGTGTTGGTTCGTCAGAAGAATTCATGGGTAAGCTCGGGCTCCGGCAACTTGCCAAGTGAGTGATAGAGCGCGAGTTCCGTGATGCGGAAGGTCCGAAAACCATAGGATTTTCTCATGGTGACTTTGGC
>JANORI010000111.1:0-1553 GCA_031415235.1 Acidobacteriota bacterium
ATGGCGCTGCCACTCACCTCTGGTTCAGCGCGGACCACAGGTGCCACAATTCGGCCCTCGCGACGCGCGGGATCCACGAAATTCCTCGACTTTTCGTCTATCCAAAAGATCTACACCCAAGTGATTTAGTGCCTCCGTCGAAACGTCCCCCAAGCTGCTCGGGGTCACTCAAACCGGCCCGCACCCGCGGCTCCTTGGGCGTCGGTTCGGTCCTGCCTTCCGTGTGCCAGAACAGCCGTGTTGAAGCGAATGACGTCGATCGCCCACGGCAGGTCGAAGCGGGTGCCGTCCCACGTGGGGAGCTTCCCCGTGGCCAGTGGTGCCGCAGCATACAGCCCGGGCAGGTCTGGCAGGTCGAACGGGGCGGCAGGAGCGACCGGCAGGGGCACTCCGTCTGGCCGGAGGAAGGTCAGCACGCCATCGAGCCCGCGAATGACGGCGAATCCGCCTTCGTGCACGGCGCGATGGTGGCGTCGGCACAGGAGCACGAGGTTGTCGAGGCTCGTGGCGCCGCCATCGGCCCAGTGCTCCACGTGGTGGGCGTCGCATCGGCGAGACGTGCAGCCCGGAAAGCGACAATTGGTGTCGCGGGCAGCCAGGGCGCGGCGGATCGACGGCGGAATCGTGCGCGTCTTGCGGCCCACGTCGAGCACGGCGCCGTCGGCGTCGTGACGCATGGGCACCAGCGAGGCGTCGCACGCGAGGCGTTGTGACGTTTCCATCGAAACGTACAACGCGCCGTGGTCCACCTCGATGACGCCGTCGATTGCCGCGGGGCTCGGGCCTGGGGTCGCCGATTCGGTGCGCGAGTCGGCCGCGTCGTCGGCATTCACATGCAGCACCACCTGGTAGCGGTCACCCGCGGTGCCGCCATCGAAGTTGGCCGCCAGGGCGGATTCGGCGAGCAGGGCCAGCGCGTCGGCTCGGCGCTGCGCGGGCGTCAGGTCTTCGGTCATCGCACCGCCCTTCGATGCTCCGCTCGCTTCGCGGAACAGCCGGTCGGCCGCGGCCTCGATGGCGCGCTGCACGACAGCGCCAACTTCGGGGGTGAGCCGCCCGCGAATGACGACCATGCCGTCGTCGTCCACCCAGGTCGAGAGCTGGCGATTCAGATGCTTCGCCTCGCCTTCTCGCGCCGCTTGCACGCGGTCTATGCGTCGCCATGCCCGCACGAAGCGCTCGACGTGCGCGCAGTTGCCGGCCAGCGCAAGGTCCAGGAGCGATCGCTCATTCTCGGCGGTGGCCACGCGCGTGAGCGCGCGTACCTTGGCGTAGGAGATCTGCCCGTGCTGCATGGCCGCACTGATGCGCGGAAGGGCCGGCAGCGCCTTGGCCACGCGCACCTTCTCGCGCGCGGCGCCGAGGTCGATGCCGGTGCGCCAGTGCAACCAATGCGCGCACGACAGGAAGCCGTTGTTCCAGCCGCTTCTGCCGTCGAAGTCGCGTAGCAGCACGAGCAGTTCGTAGGTGGCGGCGTGAAGACGCCGAGCGAGGGCCGCAATCGTCTCTCCGAGGTCGTCCGTTTCGGCTCGTCGCGCGAGCACGAGGGCGTG
>JANORI010000112.1:0-8310 GCA_031415235.1 Acidobacteriota bacterium
GCTGTCGATGGTGCCCGTGCTCATCACGGCGCTGCCGCTGACCCTGGCCATCGCCCAGGTGCAGAGCTGGTATGGCTACTCGGGCCTCGCGACCGGTGAGCCCACGCTCGTGACGGCCGACCTGCGCGGCCCGGCCCCCGACGTGTTGCCCACCCTCGACGCGCCCGGACTCGACGTGGACGAGCCGGCGCTGTATTTCCCGACACTCAACCAGGTGGTGTGGCGCGTGGTGCCACGCGAGGCCGGGGCGCATCTGCTCCGGCTGCGGGTCGGGGCCCAGGGCGCGCCGCTCGACAAGACCGTGCATGTTGGCGGCGCCGTGGCCCGACGGTCGCCCTCGCGCGAACCGGCGGACGTCGTGAACCAACTGCTGTATCCCTCGGAGCCACCGCTCCCGGGCGACTCCCCCATCGCCGCGATTCGTCTCGCCTACCTGGACCGGAACCTGTCGGTGCTCGGATTCGAGCTCCACTGGCTCATCGTCTATCTGGCCGCGTCTTTTGCCTTCGTGCTCGCACTGCGCAAGCCCCTCGGCGTGGTCATCTAGCTGGGGGGCAGAGGGGCAGCGGGCTGGGGTCCAGGGCGCGTCACAACCGCCCAGACGATGCCAGGTGCACTTCCCCGCGGCACCCCGGCGACGGAGTCGGGCCTGTCTTCACCCGACGCTTGGTACAATGCGGGGATGTCTCCTGTCGGCTTCTGGGCGCCTGTCGGTCGTCTGACGGCGCTGGTTGCGTGCCTGGTCCTCGTGGGCGCCTGCGGGCGGGCGAACCGCCCGCCGACCAACGTGCTCGTCATCACCCTCGACACCCTGCGCGCCGACCACGTCGGCAGCTACGGCTATGGGGCGGCGAAGACGCCGGTGCTCGACGCACTCGCCGCGCGCGGCGCCCGGTTCGCTTCCGCCACCACCACGACGCCGTTGACGCTGTCGGCGCACACGAGCCTCTTCACCGGCACGTGGCCCACGACGCATGGCGTGCGCGACAACACGGGCTTCTACGTGGACGACTCGGTCACCACGCTCGCCGAAGTGCTGAAGGGGCGCGGCTATCGCACCGGAGGCTTCGTCGGCGCTTTCGTGCTCGACGCGCGCTGGGGCATCGCGCAGGGCTTCGATTACTACTTTGACGAGTTCGATCTCAGTGAAGACGTCGGGCCCGGGCTCGACGCCATCCAGCGACGGGGCTTTGAGGTCGTGGACGCGGCCACGACGTGGCTCCGCCAACCCGCCACGACGCCCTTCTTCGCGTGGGTGCATCTCTACGATCCCCACACGCCCTACGACGCCCCGGCGGAGTTCGCGTCACAGTTCCCTGCCACCCGCGACGGCGCGTATGACGCCGAGGTCGCCTACGCCGATGCGCAGGTGGGCCGGCTGCTGTCCACCCTTCAGGCCGATGGCCGCCTCGAGAACACGATCGTCGTGGTGATGGCCGATCACGGGGAACAACTCGGCGAGCACCGTGAACAGTCGCATGGGTTCTTCGTGTACGACGCCGTGGTGCAGGTGCCGCTCATCGTCGCCGGCCCGGGCATCGCGTCCCGCGTCGTGCCAGACCAGGTGCGGATCGTCGATGTGATGCCAACCGTGCTGGACCTGCTGGGCGTCGAGGTGCCGTCAGCCGTGCAGGGCGCGTCGCTCCGGCCAGCGCTCGGCGGACAGCGCCAGGAGTTGCTGGCCTTCTCGGAGAGCTGGTATCCCAGGTTCCACTACGGATGGAGCGAGTTGCAGGCCGTGCGTGACGGGCGGTACAAGTTCATTCTGGCACCGCGCCGGGAGCTCTACGACCTGACGGCCGACCCGAAGGAACTGACCAACCTTGCGGCCTCTGACACCGCCCGGGCCGACACGCTGGAGCGGGCGCTACGGGCCCTCGTCGCGAAGACCTCGACGGAGGCCGCCGCCAAGGGGCCGCAGCCGGTGGACGCCGCCGCCGAACAGCGTCTTCGGGCGCTCGGCTACGTGGGCGGCACCAGCGCGAAGAACCTCGAGGAGCGGCCACGACGCGACCCCAAGGACTCGATTGAGCTCTACAACCTGCTGCAACTGGCCGGCAGTGACTCGGAAGCCAATCGGTACGACGAGGCGGCCGCCAAGGTGCAGCAGGCGCTCGCCGTTGACCCCGACATCATCGAGGCGCACTCGCGCCTGGGGAACATCTACACCAAGGCCGGCAAGCACGCCGAGGCCGCCGGCGCGTACCGGCGCGCGCTGGTGCTCGATCCCGAGCATTTGCTTTCGACCTACAATCTGGCGCTCTCCTACCGCGCGCTCGGAAAGATCGACGAGGCCATCGTCGGCCTCGAGCGCACCCAGACGCTTGACCCACGCAGCGGGCGCGCGCACTTCCAATTGGGCGACATCTACATGCAGCGCGGCGAACCTGCCAAGGCCCTCGCTGTGCTCACACGCGGCCTCACCCTCGACGTGGACCGCGCGCCCTTCCTGGTGAAGCTGGCCGAGGCGCACCTCGAGTTGCAGCAGTTCGACGAAGCGGAGCGTGCGCTGACCGAAGCCATCACGCTGCGTGCCGATGTACCGCGCGGGCAGTACAACCTGGCTCTCGTGCACGAGCAACGCGGGCGCGGCGACGCCGCGCGCACCGCCTACGAGGCCGAGGTCGGCAAGAACCCGAAGAACTACGGCGCGCACTTCAATCTGGGGAAGCTCCTGCTGAAGGACGGGCGACCAGGGGATGCCGCCGTCCGCTTCCGTGCCGCGGTCGACGCCCGGCCAGAGTTTGCCGAGGGCTATCTCTACCTGGCCAAGGCTCTGCTCGATAGCGGCGACTTGCCTGGTGCCGAGAAAGCCGCGCAGAACGGTCTCGCCCGAAAGCCGCAGCCGTCGATGGCGCCGCTTGGCCACTACGTGCTCGCCGACGTGTTCTCGCGCATGGGCCGCGAGAACGAAGCGGCCCGTCACGTGGCGCTCGCCAAGCGCCTCGAGCAGCAGCGATGAGGCGCCCGGCGGCCGCGTGGCTCGTGGTGGTCGGGCTCACTGTGATGGCGGTGGCGTCCTGCGGCCGGGGCGTCAACGAGCCGGCCGCGCCTACGCAGGCCCCGCGTCATCTCGTGATCGTGACCATCGACACCCTGCGGGCCGACCGCCTGGGCGCCTACGGCAACACCACCGTGCCCACACCGAACTTCGACCGGCTTGCCCGCGAAGGCGCGCGGGCGCTTGACGCGTCGACGCATGTGCCCATCACCCGTCCGTCGCATGCGTCGCTCTTCACCGGACGCTATCCTGCGGAACACGGGCTGCGCGACAACATCTCGCTGCCACTCGCCAAGGACGTGCCGACGCTGGCTGGCGTCTTGGCGGCCGAGGGCTTCACGACGGCCGCGTTCGTGTCGTCGTTCGTGCTGGCTACGCAGTCAGGTCTGAACCGTGGCTTCAGTCACTACGACGACGCGTTTGACGCCTCAACCGGCGACGTGCGTTTGCTGAGTGCGGTGCAGCGCCGGGGCGACGACACGATCGCCACGCTCGAGCAGTGGCTCGACCAACGCCCCACCGCCGCGCGCGCCGCCCGCACGGCGCTCTGGGTGCATCTCTACGATCCACACGACCCGTACGAGCCGCCAGAACCCTACGCCACGACCTTCGCCGGCCGGCCGTACGACGGCGAGGTCGCGTGGACCGATAGTCTGCTGGGCCGTCTGCGCGCCAGTCTGGAGTCGCGGGGAATCTGGCAGGACGCCCTCGTTGTCGTCACGGCCGATCACGGCGAGGCGCTCGGCGAGCACGACGAGACCGGCCACGGCTTCTTCGTGTACGAGACCACGTTGCGCGTGCCGCTCGTGGTGGTCGGGCCTGGGGTTGCGCCGGGTACGACGATCGGGGGCACGGTGCGCACCATCGACGTCATGCCGACCGTGCTCGACGTGCTCGGACTCACGTCCAAGGCGCCGCCAGTCACTGGCCAGAGCGTGGCCGCCAGCCTGACGCGCGCCGGATCCCCGGCCTCGCCGGCCACCTATGCCGAGTCGTTGACGCCGCTCACCAGTTATCACTGGAGCGATCTGCGAGTGCTGCGTGAAGGCTCGTGGAAGTACATCCTGGCGCCGCGCCCCGAGCTCTACGACCTGGAGAAGGATCCGGGCGAACTGCGGAACATGGCCGCCGAGCAGCCCGCCAAGGCTCGAGCCCTGCGCGCCGCCCTCGAGGTGCACCTGCGGGCCGAGCGTGAACGCGCGCTGAACGACACGGCTGCGCCGCCGGCCCTGTCGGCCGACACCCTGCAGAAACTCGGTGCGCTCGGCTACGTCAGCCCGGGTGGCACAGCCGCCGGTGGCGCGCAGGGGGCCGACCCCAAGGACAAGATCGGCGAGTTCCGACGGCTGAGCGGACTGATGCGCGACGGACTGACGCTGCTCGGAGCGAAGCAGTACGGACCGGCCGCCGCGAAGCTGGCAGCATTGCAGCAGGCCGGAGCAGCCGGATTTCAGGTGCACTTCTACCGCGGCCGGGCGTTGATGGGCTTGGGGCGGGCCGCCGAAGCGGAGCGCGATTTCCAGCGCGCCGCCACGGCGATGCCGAGTTTCGCCGAGGCCCACCTCGGACTGGCCGACGCCCGGATCGCGCGGAAGGACTTCGACGGCGCCATCGCCGCGCTCACCACCGGGCAAGCGTCCGCGCCGAACGACCCCAGTCTGTTCGAACGAGAGGGACAGGTCTGGGAGCGCCTCCGCCAACCGCAGAAAGCGCTGGCCGCCTACGACACGGCGATGCGCCTGGCGCCAAGGGACGCGCTCCTCCGGTGGCGGGCGGGCGAACTGTGGCTGACCGCTCGGCAGACTGACCGGGCGCTGGGCTTGTTCCGTGAGGCCACGACGCTGGATCCCACAGTGGCCGACTACTGGAACTCGCTCGGCATGGTGCTTGGCGGGAACGGGCAGCACGGCGAGGCGTCCACGGCGTTTCGCGCCGCCGTGCAGCGCGATCAGAAGAATGCGCGCTACGCCTACAATCTGGGTCTGGTGCTGATGCGCGAGGGCAACGCCGAAGCAGCCGAGTGGTTCCAGAAGTCGCTGGCGCTCGACCCTTCGTTCCGGGCCGCCCGCGAGCGCCTGGCAGAACTGTCGCGATGAGCATCGGCCGCGTGCTCGCCGCGCTGGCACTGGTTGTCGCCACGGCCGCCACGTTCTGGCCCGTGCGACAGCACGCGTTTGTGAACTGGGACGACGCGGCCGTCCTCGTCGACAACCCGCAACTGCAACCAGCCGCCGAGGGACTCGTCTCGTGGGCGCTCTCGACCGTCCACATGGACCACTACCAGCCGCTGACGTGGCTGGCATATGCATGGCTCGGTGGCACGCCGCCAGACCCGGCTCGCGTACATGCCCTTGCACTGGCGCTGCACGTGATTAACTCCGCACTGCTGCTGTGGATTGCCGTCCGCCTGGCGGAGCGAGGCGACGGACGCCGCAACACCGACGACGACTGGTGGCTGGCTGCCGCCGTCGCCATCTTTGCGGTACACCCCCTGCGCGTGGAGCCCGTGGCGTGGGCAAGCGCGCTCCCCTACGTGCTGTCGTACGCGCCGCTGCTCGTGTCGGTCAGTTGCTGGATGACCTGGACCCGAAGCGGACGCACCGCCTGGCTGTGGGCCGGCGTCGTTTGCTTTGGTGTGTCTCAGCTGGCGCGCGTGACGGCGCCGCTCCTGCCCGGTGTGCTCGCGCTCCTGGCCTACGTCGACCGCCGGGCGCGACCCCTGACAGCTTCTCAGCTGGCGCGGGCCCTCGCGCCGTTTGCGCTTGTCGCCGGGGCGCTGGCCTTGGTCGAAGCAGGCGCCCGCAACGTCGAGTCACTGGCCGACGTGGGTCTCGCCACACGGCTTTCGGGTGCCTCGACAAGTCCCGCACTGTATCTCTGGCGCACACTGGCGCCAGGCTCGCTGAACCTGCTCGATGTGCTGCCTCGCAGTGCGCAGCCCGATTGGGGCGCCGCGGTGGTGGCGCTGATCGCAAGTGCCGCCGTGGTGCTGACGACCGTGCATCTTGCCGGTCGTCGGGTCGGGCAAGCGGTGTGGGGCAGCTATCTGCTGCTGCTGCTGCCGGTACTCGGCCTCACGCCCTCAGGCGTGCAAGCCACGGCCGACCGCTATACCTATGGCCCGGCGATGGTGCTGTCGCTGGCACTCGCGGCCATGATGGCGTCGGCCACAACCGGCGTGCGTCGAACGGCCCTGGTTGTCGCCGGCGCGGCGGCTGTGTTCCTCGGTGTTCAGGCGCGCGCGCAGACCGCCTACTGGCATGACTCGGTCACGCTGTGGTCGAGGGCGGTCGCCCTCGACGCCGACAACGATATTGCCCTGTACAACCTGGCGCTGGCGTACGTCGATGCGGGCCAACCGGGACTCGCGACCGACCGATTGCAGCGCCTCGTCGCGACCGTACCCGACCACGAGGTGGGACGGCAGCGACTCGCCTTGCTCGTCGCCGATCGAGAGCAGCGCGCCGGCGACGCCCAGGCCGCCGCCGGACACTTCACGGCGGCGGTGGCGGCGTACGACCGCGCCCTCGACGCCGACCCGACGCGCCTGCGCGTACGCGCCAATCGGGGCATGGCGCACCTGGAGCTCGAACACGTTACGCGCGGCGCCGCGGACCTCGAAGCCGCGGTGCAGGGCGGCATCGACGACGCGGCCCTCACGAGCGCGTTGGCCTTTGCGTGGTCCACAACCGGCCGCTCGGCCGACGCGTTGGACCTGCTGCGTCGCACGCTCGAACGACGTCCGGGCGAGCGCGCAATCGCCGGCAACCTCGCGCGTCTCCTGGTGACGGCGCAGCCCGCCACCTTGCGCGATCCCGACGCGGCGCTCGCGCTGGCGGCCCAGCTCAACGACGTCACCGAAGGACGTGACCCGCGCGTGCTCGACACGCTGGCCTTGGCTCTCGCGGCCACCGGCCAGTTCACTGAAGCGGCGCAGGCGCTGGAGGCCGCCATCGCCTTCGCGCGCGAGGCTGGCGATGCGGCGGGTGCCGCCGTGCTCGAACAGCGTCGCGCGGCGTTGCCCCGCTGACGTCATCTCGTCCCGCCAACCCGTCGCGCCTCACCCAGCCGTACACACGAAGGGCGGCTCCGTGGAGCCGCCCTTCTTCATCCGACCCGGAACGAGAGCCCGGGGGACCCTGCGACGTCGCTCAGGGTGAGCCCCGAGCAACGACGAGCGGGCTCAGAACCTGAACTTGCCGCCGAGCATCAACCGGCGCGGCAGGATGAAGCGCGATTCCACGCCGAAGTTCGTGTTGGTGAACCGACGGTCCAGCACGCTCTCGTTGGTGTCGTTGTTGAGCAGGTTCAGCACGTCGCCGAACACCGCGAGTTCCCCCGTGCCACGCAGCTTGAACGCCTTCTCGAGGCGGGCGTCCACCTGCTGGTTCGACGCCACCCTTCGGTCGCCGCTCAGCGGCTCGTAGAGCACACGACTCGAGCCTGGGACCAACCCGGTGAAGCGAATCTCGCGTCCCCACGGACGCCCGGTCTGGTACTGGTAGTTCGTGGCGATCGTGACGCCCCAGCCTATCTCGTAGACAATCTGCGACTTCAGAATCACCGGCCGGTCGCCGATGAGCAGCCCGTCGGTGTTGACGAAGTCGTTGGGGTTCTGGCCGAAGGTTCCGGCCGTGCTGTTGGCACTCGACAGTGGAGACGACCGCGCCGAGCTCGCCCCCAAGCGACCCTCGCTCTTCGAGAGCGTGATGCCGAAGTTGCCCTGCCACCGGTTCGACATGCGCTTGCTCACCTGCAGGTTGAAGCCTTTGTAGGTGCTCTCCATCCTGTCGACGTTCGACAACTCGAACAGGCGGCTCGCCGCGCCGCTCGTCAGCTGAAGCAGGTCGAAGGTCTTGCCCTCGGCGGTGCGCTGCACTCGGTTGTAACTACCGCCGATATCGGTCCACGCCGACTGGTTCTTGCTGCTCTTGAAGACGCCGCTGGCGCTGACGCCGATGCGGTCGGTGAGCTGGTGTTCCAGCGTGCCGATGTACTGATAGGTATACGGGTTCTCGAAATTCGGATCGATCCGGAGATTCGAGTTGCTGGTCACCACACTCGCGCCGATCGGGTTCCCGCGGCTGTCGTAGACACCATCGAAGATGAAGCGGTTGGCAATGGACGGCGTCGCGGGGTCGAACTCGCCCGTCACCATCCCCCGGTAGTACTTGCCCCAGCTGCCCTTGATCAGGGTCTTGCCGGCTTCGTCGACCTTGAAAGTGGCGCCCAGACGCGGGGATACGGCGTTCCAGGTGAACAGCTTGTCGATCTTCTTGGACCGGCCGATCTCCTTGGCGTTGGCGTCG
>JANORI010000113.1:0-9562 GCA_031415235.1 Acidobacteriota bacterium
GGTTGGCGTTGCCGAGGTCGGTGTTGTCGGTCTTGGTGGGGGTGGTGTCGGCGTTGAAGATGCGCAGGTTGTTGGCCCAGACCTGGATGATGGGCTCGGGCGGGAGGACGCCCTTGACGAGCTCTGGCTCTAGCCCCCAGCACCAGCCCCGAGTACTCTGTGCCGATGGATTGGCTGGCCCGTCTCGAATCGCCGCAGAACGCACTCGCAGTACTGACCGCAATGATCACGCCCGCCGTGCTGATCTCGGCCTGCGGCGCGCTGATCTTCTCGACCGCCACTCGGTTGGGCCGCGTGGTGGACCGCGTGCGCGTGCTCTCGGAGAAGTTCGAGGCCCTGGCGAAACACCCCGAAGCCGACGACATGGCCGACGACCGCCGTCAGCTGCTCTTTGCCCAGCTCGACCGCCAGACGTCGCGGGCCCGGCTCATTCAGCGGGCGATGGTGGCCTTCTACAGCGCGCTTGGCATCTTCGTGGCGACGAGTGTCGCGATTGCCGTGATTGCGGCCGTCGCCCGCAGCTTCACGTGGATCGCCGTGGCCCTCGGCGTGTTCGGCGCGCTGTTCATGCTGTATGGCAGCGTACTGCTGGTCGTCGAGTCGCGCATGGCCATGGCCGCCATCGCCTCGGAGATGGACTTCGTGTGGAAGGTGAGCACGCGCTACGCCGCCGGCAAGCTCGTCGAGGCGCGCGGCGGGCCCGCCACATGGCTGGGCAAGCGCATCGGCTGATCACGCTCAACGGACACAGGCATTGCGCTATCCTTCCCCGGAGCGCGTTTCTCTGGAGGACTGTCTCATGAGCGTCACCCGCCGCGATTTCCTGGCTTCGTCCGCCTCTGCCCTGGCTCTTGGCCTGGGCGCCCGTCCCACGTTCGCCCAACCGGCGGTGGCACCACCGGTGACGAGTTTCAAGGACCTGCGTCGCGGCGTGGGCATGTTCATCGGCACGGGCGGCACGATTGGCTATCTCGTGAACAGCGCGGGCGCCGTCGCCATCGACAGCCAGTTTGCCAACACCGCGGCCATCGCGGTCGCTGGACTGAGGGAACGGGCGCCCCAGGGCATCGAGATGCTGCTCAACACGCATCACCACGGTGACCACACGGGCGGCAATCTCGTCTTTCGTGGCGCGGTGAAGCGCATCGTTGGTCACGTCAATTGCCTCGCATCGCACAAGAAGACGGCCGCTGCCGCGAAGTCGGAATCACAGACGTCGTTTGCCGACACGACCTTTACCGACAGCTGGAGGACGAGCTTCGGCGACGAGACGATTCAAGCGCGCTACTACGGCGCCGGTCACACGAGCGGCGATGCGGTCTACCACCTCGAAAAGGCCAACGTCGTGCACATGGGCGACCTGCTCTTCAACCGCGCACACCCGAACATCGATCGCGCCGCCGGTGCCTCCACGGGCAACTGGATCACGGTGCTCGAGCAGGTGACGAAGGCCCACTCGAACGACGCCATCTTCATCGCCGGGCATGCCAAGGACAACAGCGTGCAGTGCGTGAAGGCCGATCTGATGCGCTTCCGCGACTACCTGTCGCTCTGCATGGACACGGCCCGCAAGACGATGGCCGCGGGACAGTCGAAGGAGGAGCTGCAGAAGATGACGGCCCTCGAGGGCTTCGAGGACAACGCGTCGCCCAACGCGCGGCTCACGCTCGGCTTCGTGCTCGGGCTGTGCTACGACGAACTCATGGAGAAGAAGTAGCGATGCGTAAGAACCTCTCGCTCACGATGTTCGTGCTCGTGGCCCTTGCCGGCGCGCTGGCCGCGCAGGCGCCGCCGGCCGTGACCCCGGCCATGACGGAAAAGTCAGCCGGCGCCGGGCCGCTCGACCGGCTCGCGTTCCGGCAGATCGGCCCGGGGTCGCCCTCCGGCCGCGTCGATGACTTCGCGGTGCTCGAGAGCGACCCGGCGACGTTCTACGTCGCGGCGGCCACCGGCGGCATCCACAAGACGACCAACGGCGGCATCACCTTCACACCGGTGTTCGACCACGAGAGCACCTCGTCGGTCGGCGATATCGCCATTGCCCCCACCGATGCGAACCTGATCTGGGCCGGCACAGGCGAGAACAACAACCGCCAGTCGTCGTCGTGGGGCGACGGCGTCTTCAAGAGCACCGACGGCGGCCGCTCGTGGAAGAACATGGGCCTGCGCACGTCCAAACAGATCGCGCGCGTGATCGTCGACCCGATGGACTTCGACGTGGTGCACGTGGCGGCGCTCGGCGACTTGTGGGGCGCGGGCGGCGAGCGCGGCGTCTACAAGACGACCGACGGCGGGCAGACGTGGAAGCGCACGCTGCACGTGAACGACGACACCGGCGCCACCGAGCTCGTGATGGACCCGTCGAACAACAAGGTGCTCTACGCGGCCACCTACCAGCGGCGGCGTGCG
This sequence comes from Acidobacteriota bacterium, assembly GCA_031415235.1. GTDB lineage: Bacteria > Acidobacteriota > Vicinamibacteria > Vicinamibacterales > UBA2999 > CADEFD01. The sequence goes on from JANORI010000113.1 coordinate 2,410, forward strand.
CAGTGGGGCATGAACGGCGGCGGCCCTGGCAGCGGCCTGTGGAAGTCGATGGACGCGGGCGAGACGTGGACCACGATCGAGAACGGCATTCCGGCCGGCCCGAAAGGGCGCGTCGGCATGGACATCTACCGCGCCAACCCCAACGTGCTCTACGCCCGCATCGAGCATCCCACCGAGGCCGGCGTCTATCGCACCGACGACGGCGGCGCCACGTGGCGCAAGATGAGCGACGTCAATCCGCGGCCGATGTACTTCAGCCAGATCCGCATCGATCCGCAGACCGATTCGCGCATCTACGTGCTGGGCGTGCAGTTGCACGTGTCCGACGACGCCGGTAAGACCTTTCGCGCCGACGGTGCCGAGCGCGTCCACGTGGACTTTCATGCGATGTGGATCAATCCCGCCAATCCCAAGCACGTCATCCTCGGCGGCGATGGCGGCGTGAGCGTGTCGCGCGACCGCTCGGCGACGTGGCAGTACTTCCCGAATCTGGTGCTGGCGCAGGCCTATCACGTGGCCTTCGACATGCGGACTCCCTTCTATCACGTGTGCACGGGCCTGCAGGACAACAACACCTGGTGCGGCCCGAGCGCCGTGCGCACCAACTCGGGCATCGCCAACGACGACTGGTATGTCGTGAACGGTGGCGACGGCTTCCAGCCCCTGATGGATCCGACCGACCCGAACATCATCTACGCCGAATCGCAAGACGGCCGGATGAACCGCGTGAGCCGCACCACCAACGAGCGCACGGTCGTGCGTCCCGAGCCGCTCGAGGCGAAGGAGGGCGAGCCGTCGTCGTTCCGCTACAACTGGGACACTGCGATGCAGCTCTCGCCGCACGATCCGTCGACGATTTACGTCGGCTCGCAGATGCTGATGAAGTCGAGCGACAAGGGGCGCTCGTACGCGCCTGTCAGTCCCGATCTGTCGACCAACACCAGACGCGACACGCTGGCGATCATGGCGGTCGACGACAAGAGCACCAACATCGCCAAGCACGACGGCGTCACCGCATGGGGCACGATCGTCACGCTCGAGGAATCGGCGCGGCGCGCCGGCATCATCTGGACTGGCACTGACGACGGTGTCGTCAGCGTAACCCGCGACGGCGGGGGCAAGTGGGTCAACGTCACCGACAAGTTCGCCGGGGTGCCCAAGTGGACCTATGTGTCGGACGTCGTCCCCTCGAGCCACGCCGACGGCACGGCCTACATCACCTTTGACGGCCATCGCGGCGGCGACTACACCACCTACGTGTTCACCACGACCGACTTCGGTGCCACCACGCGATCGATTGTCGGCAACCTGCCGAAGACGGAAGTGGCTCGCACGATCCTCGAGGATCCCAGGAACGCCGACCTGCTCTACCTGGGCACCGAGACCGGCTTGTGGGTCTCGTGGAATCGCGGCGGTCAGTGGACGCGGGTGAAGGCGAACCTGCCCACCACGCCCATCTACGAGATGAAGATTCACCCTCGGGACAACGACCTGATTCTGGCCACGCACGCGCGCGGTGTCTGGATTCTCGACGATGCGGGCATCATCCAGCAGTGGGCCAGGAGCGAAACGGCCGACGCGTTCGCATTTGACCCTGAGCCGGCCGTCGTCCTCAACCAGGCCAACGACAAGATGAAGGGCTTCGAGGGCGACATGCAGTTCCTCGGCTTCAATCCGGCGTCAGGCGCCACCTTGGCCTATCGCCTGAAGGCCGACGCCAAAGACGTGAGCTGGGTGATTCGCGATGGCACTACCCAGGTGCGCGAGCTGTCGGGTGACGCCCTGCGCGGCCGCGACAAGGCCGGACTCAACATCGTGAAGTGGGACCTGCGCGTGCAGCCGCTGAGGCCGTTGCCGCCTGCTCCGGGCGCGGCGGCTGGCGGTGCTGCTGGTGGCGGCGGCGGATTTGGCGGCGGTGGCAACAACGGGCCTTTCGTGCTGCCTGGCACCTATCGGGCCACGCTCAGAGTCAACGGCAAGGACGCGCACACAGTGAGCGTCACGGTGAAGGGCGATCCCGACATCAGTATCTCGGACGCGGATCGGCGCACCTGGTTCGACACGGCCAAGGGCCTGCATGACCTGCAGACGCAGGCCAACGGCGCGGCCGAGATCGTGCAGAATGCCAGCGCCCAGATGCGTCTGCTCGAGCAGCAGACCAGCGGCGCCACGATTCCGCCTGACGTGAAGAAGTCGATGGACGCGCTGTCGACGGAGTTGCAGCGGCTGCGACCCCGGCTGGGCCTCGGCGGTCCTGGTGGTGGCGGTGGCTTCGGCGGCGGCGCCGAGAACGTGCGTGGCCGTGTCGGTCAGCTCAAGAGCGGGATCATGGGGTCCACGTCGGTGCCCACCACCACGCAGATGGCGCAGATCCGCGAAGTGCGCGCGGCGTTGCCGAAGGTGGTCGATGACGCGGAGGCTGCGGGCAAGAAGATGCCGGGTCTGGTGCGGGACCTGATCGGCGCTGGCGTGATCTTCACACCGGCGAAGTAGACGGCCTGGGTTCCGTGGGCGTCAGCGTCCGCCGGGCCAGCGATCCGCGCCCTTCCACCACACGCGGCCTCGTGGACTTGGGCACGACGAGCCCGGTGAAGGGACCGCCAATCGGTCCAGCCGCCGGCTGGCCGATGACGACGCCGCCAGGGCCAGGAACGCAACGACACTCGCGCGGCCGATCGCTGACGTCACTGTCATGGTCGGGTCCCTCGACGGTCTCGGCGGGACAGCCGGAATAGCCTCAGGATAGCGTCGTAGCCGACCGTCAGGCAATTCAGGTCGACAAGCCGCTGGGACCAACGTCCAGACCCACGCCATCGCCCCGGCTCGCGGCCGGGCGCGCGACCGGTACGACGCATAGGCGCCGACGTGAAGACCTGCGCGGTCTATGGTCCTGCGTTCAAGAACGCTGGTCGAGGTTACCCGACCACAGATACTTCTGCGTCTCGGCCACGATGACGCCGTTCAGCGCCAGAAGAGAAATCAAGTTGGGCACGGCCATCAAGCCGTTGGCCACATCCGAGAAGCTCCACACCGCCTTCAGTGTGGACACTGAGCCCACCATCACTGCGGCGACCCACAGCAGCCTGTAGGGCAGGATCACGCCGGTGCCGAACAGGTACTCCGCCGCCTTCTCGCCGTAGTAGGCCCAGCCGAGGATAGTGGAGAACACGAAGGTGAGCAGCCATGAACGGCACGAGCCTCTCGCACACGCTTGCGATCTTCGTGATGCCGCCCAGGATGACGACGGCCGTGAGCACCGTCATGATCGCGCCGGAGATCCAGGGAGAGACGCCGAAGTTCTGCTGAGCCAGGTCCGAGATGGAGTTGGCCTGGGTCATGTTGCCGATCCCGAACGCGGCAATCGCCGTGAGTGCGGCAAAGAGCATGCCGAGCGGCTTGCTGCCGAGGCCGCGCTCCAGCGCATACATCGGGCCGCCGGCCATCTGGCCGTTAGGCAGCTTCACGCGGTACTTCACGCTCAGCACGGCCTCGGCATACTTCGTGGCGATGCCAAACACGCCGGTCAGCCACATCCACAGCACCGCGCCCGGGCCGCCGGCCGCCACGGCCGTGGCCACTCCCACGATGTTGCCGGCGCCGATCGTGGCCGCCAGCGCTGTCGTCAGCGCGCCGAACTGCGTGATCTCGCCGTCGCCTTCCTTCTCGCGCGACAGGGACAGCTTGATGGCCTGCAGCAGGTAGGTCTGGATGAACTTGAGCCGGAAGGTCAGGAACAGATGCGTGCCGAAGAGCAAGATCAGGAGCGGTGGACCCCACACGAGGTCACTGGCTCTGGCGAGGAGGGCTTCGATGTCCTGCTTGGGCGTGCAGTGTAACAGGACTCGCCACCCGTCCATCGACCGGTCGCCACTTGGCGAGGTGAGCTGTCTCGCGTCAGAATGGCACTCGCTTACGTCCCCGATGTCCTAGCGGAGCTACGCCAATCGAACCCCTACTCCAAGACCTGGCTACGCTGCTGCGCTGCATGCACTGCGGCGCTCGCCACTTCTCGGTGACGCCCGTGGCGATCACCTGCGCCCGGTGCGGACACGCCCTGCCGGTGGAGGAGGGCGTGCTGCACGCCGCCTCGGGCGACGAGGACCCGGCCATAGCGCGGGAACGCCAAGCCATGCTCGACCTCGAGTCGAGCGGTGCGCCCGTCGGACCTACGGACTTCTCGATGACACAGCTGATGGCGGGGCCATGCCCGCTGCGCACGGCATTTCTGTCGCTGCCCTACGACGACGGCTCGGCCTTCTTTCGCGACAACGAGTACTTCCGGAACGTCAGCCAGTTTGCCGCGACGTTCGATGCGGTCGTGAGCCGGCTCGGACTGCCGCCGGGGAGCCGCGTGCTCGACGTGGGCGCCGATCTCACGTGGTCCACGTCGCGGCTGGCGCGCCTGGGTTGGCGCGGCGTGGCTATCGACATCAACCACCATCTGACGGCCTCGCGGCTGTTCCGCGAACAAGGTATCGACTTTGCGGCCGTCAACGTGGACATGCATGCGCCCGTGTTCGCCGACGGCGCGTTCGACGGCGTCACGGCCTTCAACGCTCTGCACCACACCCACAGACTGCACCCGCTCGTGGCGAACCTGGCGCGCGTGCTGCGGCCGGGCGGCCGGCTGGGCTTCATCGAGCCGTACTGGTTCCACGAGCACACCCGCGCCGGCTTCGGCGCGTCGCAGATCGAAGCGGGCATCAACGAAAACGTCTACCGGCTCGAGGAATGGCACCAGGCGTTCGTGAATCACGGCCTCGAGCCGCTCAGCTTCATCGCCGCCGCCTCGTTCCACGGCGTGTACGGGAAACGCGCGGCGTCAGCGCCGACGCGGACGCTCACTGTCGACCAGGCGCGCGCCGACCTGTTTTCGCGGTTCTACCAGGCGTCGTTCACGGCACCGTCGCGGGTAGCTGCCCTGGTGGCTCCCGGCGCCGTTTTCGAGATTCCCGTCACCGTGCACAACCGGTCGCAGGCCGGCTGGTGCGTCGACAGCCAGATTCCGGTGTTCCTCAGCTATCACGTGCGCGGCGTGACCCGCGAGGCCGACGGAGCCGAGACCGGCACGACGACGGTCGCATTCGACAACGCGCGCACGTTGTTGCCGGGACATCTGCACCCAGGCTCGGACACCCTGGTGCGGTTGCAGGTGACGGCTCCGGCGGAGCCTGGCGACTATCTGCTGGAGGTGGACCTCGTTCACGAGGGCATCAGCTGGTTCGCCGATCGCGGCGCACAGACCGCCACCGTAGCCCTGCGGGTCGCCTAGCCGCGCGAGTTACCGCTCGAAGCGTAATTCGCCCTGGGCGGAATTGAGCTGCAACAGCCGGTTGTTGATGCGCACGGTAAGCGCGCCGTTGAGCACAGAGGTGAAGCGCGTGTCGACCGGGGCGCTGGCACACGCCGCGCGCGTGCAGGCAAGGGGACTCATCGTCAGCATGGCCCCGGACAGAGAGGCGGCCCCGGCGCAGCGGTTGCAGTCGGCCTTGGCCTCGATCCGTCCGGTGGCAAACGTGACGTCGAAGCGGCCCGCCGTCAGCGCCTCGTTGTGCACCGAGCCACTCGCGGTCATCTGAGAGAGGCGCCACGTGCCGTCGAGCTGCGTGGACGACGTCGGGGCGGTGACAGTCTCGTTGGAACAGGCCGCCGCCCACACGGCCATGAGCACGACTCCCGCCACTCCCGCCCGTGTCGCCCGCCCACCGAATCCGGCACGGGAGCTCATGTCTTGACCTCATCGGGCTCGGCCGCCGACAGCATCGGCATGCCGTCGCGTGATCCGGCGCCGATGAGCCCGGTTTCCGTGTAGACGCGGAGTTTGTCGCGCGTGTCCATGATGTCGAGGTTACGCATCGTGAGCTGGCCAATGCGATCCTGCGGCGTGAAGAACGCCTCGCCGCGTTCCATCGTGAGCCGTTCCGGCTTGTAGGTCAGGTTTGGGCTCGTGGTGTCGAGCAGGGAGTAGTCGTTGCCGCGACGCAGCTCCACCGTCACTTCCCCTGTGACCGCGCGCGCCACCCACCGCTGCGCCGTCTCGCGCAACATCATCGACTGCGGGTCGAACCAGCGGCCCTGATAGAGCAACCGGCCCAGGCGCCGTCCGTGGTTGCGGTACTGCTCGATCGTGTCTTCGTTGTGGATGCCGGTGACCAGCCGCTCGTAGACCAGGTGCAGCAGCGCCATTCCAGGCGCCTCGTAGATGCCGCGGCTCTTCGCCTCGATGATGCGGTTCTCAATCTGGTCGCACATGCCCAGGCCATGACGTCCGCCGATGACGTTGGCTTCGGTGAAGAGTGCCAGCGCGTCGGCAAAGGTGCGGTCGTTGATGGCGACCGGCTGACCTTCCTCGAAGCGCACGCTGACGGTCTCGTGCTTCACGGCGACGTCTTCGCGCCAGAAAGCAGAGCCCATGATGGGCTGCACGATGGTGACGCCCTTGTTCAGGAACTCGAGGTCTTTGGCTTCGTGCGTGGCCCCCAGGATGTTCGAGTCGGTCGAGTACGCCTTCTCGACGCTCATCTTGTACTCGAAGCCGTGCGCGATCATGTACTCCGACATCTCCTTGCGCCCGCCGAGCTCGTCGATGAACTGCTGATCGAGCCAGGGCTTGTAGACCCGGAGGTGCGGATTGGCGAGCAGGCCGTAGCGGTAGAACCGTTCGATGTCGTTGCCCTTGAACGTGCTGCCGTCGCCCCACACATTCACGTCGTCTTCGCGCATCGCCACGACGAGCATCGTGCCCGTCACCGCGCGGCCGAGCGGCGTGGTGTTGAAGTAGGTGGCGCCGCCCGTGGAGATGTGGAACGCACCAGACTGGATGGCCGCGATGCCCTCGGCCACGAGTTGGGGACGGCACTCGATCAGCCGCGCCTGCTCCGCGCCGTAGGCCATGGCCTTCTTCGGGATGTCGTCGTAGTCGGTCTCGTCGGGCTGACCGAGATTCGCCGTGTAGGCGTAGGGAATCGCGCCCTTGGCGCGCATCCAGTGCAAGGCCGCACTGGTGTCGAGCCCCCCCGAGAACGCGATACCGACCTTGTCGCCAACCGGAAGTGACTGCAGGATGTTGCCCACGACGGTCCCCTGAAATGATGTGGAAGACGCTGATCTTACCGTGCCGATGGTGGCAACGGAAAGAGCCGCGCGAAGGTGC
>JANORI010000114.1:0-2124 GCA_031415235.1 Acidobacteriota bacterium
TATCGGTGGGGCACCTGCTGGGACTAGACCTGGCGGCCTTCGGCGACAGCACGGCGGCGATGGATTTGAACGCGGCGGCGAGCACGACAGCGGCGCGGTAGCGGCCGCCCAGACGGAGCCCGATGATGATGCGACGACTCGTGGGAGTTGGTGCCGGTGCGGGCCTCGTGCTCGGCCTGGTGACGATGCTGAGCGCAGCGGCTGCGGCACAGGCCCGTCGACCGCCGGACGAACCGCGGGCCCACGGCCGCGCCGAGCAGAGTCGAAGCGCGGTGGCCGATGCCGTGATGGCCGGCGACACGGCCGCGGTGCGCGCGATGCTCAAGACTGGTGCCGATGTGAACGCCGCGCAGGGCGACGGCATGACGGCGCTGCACTGGGCCGCGATGAAGGGGCACGCCGAGCTCGCACAGATGCTGCTCTACGCCGGCGCGAATCACCGCGCCACCACCAGGCTCGGCGCCTACACGCCGCTGCATCTGGCCGCCAGGCACGGCAGCGCTTTGATTGTCGATGCGCTCGTCTCGGCCGGTGCCGGCGTGATGGCGGTGTCGGCCTCAGGGGCCACGCCGCTCATGATGGCGGCCGAGTCGGGCGTGCTCGCGGCCGCGGAGCGGCTCGTGGCCGCCGGGGCCGACGTGAATGCCGTGGAATCGGCCAAGGGCCAGTCGGCGTTGATGTTCGCGGCGGCCTTCGACCGCACCAGCATGGTGGCGATGCTGCTCGCCAAGGGCGCCGATCCGGCGCTGTCGACCAAAGTGGTCGACCTGTCGAAGCTCACCGATCCGAATGCCGAGCAGTTCGAGCGTCGGGCGAGTGCGGCGGCGGGGCCGGCGCGCGCCGTGCAGATTCCCGGGCTGTCGCGGCAGTTTCGCTACAACGAGCTGATCGGCACGCAAGGCGGCCTCACGGCACTGCTGTTCGCCACACGCGAGGGCTATGCCGACACCGCGATGGCGCTGCTGGCCGGCGGCGCGAATCTCCACCAGGTGAACCCGGGCGACCACACGAGTCCGCTCCTCATGGCCGTGATCAACGGCCACTTCGACCTGGCCATGCGCTTCCTCGAGAAGGGGGCCGACGTGTCGCTGCCGGCCGTGAACGGCGCGGCGCCGCTCTTCGCCACGTTGAATCACCGCTGGGCGCCGAAGTCGCAGTACCCGAATCCCAAGGGCTACCAGCAGCAAGTGACCTCGTATCTGCAGTTGATGCAGGCGCTGCTCGACCACGGCGCCGAACCCAACGTGCGCATCCGCAAGAAGGTCTGGTATCAGGCGTTCAACTCCGACTTCGCCGGCGTGGACGAAATGGGCGCCACGCCCTTCTGGCGCGCGGCCTACGCCAGCGACGTCGAGGCGATGCGGTTGCTCGTGAAGTACGGGGCCGACCCGCACATCCCCACGGTGAAGCCGGCTGGCCGTCCGTTCACCGGCGACGGCATCCGTGCCACCGCCGACGTGTCGGCGATGGCGCCCGTGCCGGTCGGTGGCCCCGCGGTGCCGCCGCTGCTCGCCGCGTCGGGCGTGGGCTACGGCGAGGGCTTCGCCGCCAACTCCCACCGCTACGCGGAAACCGGCTTCCTGCCGGGCATCAAGTACCTGGTCGAGGAGGTCGGCGCCGACGTGAACGCCGTGGACCACGAAGGCAACACCGCCCTGCATCTGGCCGCCTCGCGCGGCGACAACGCGTCGATCGAGTATCTGGTGTCTAAGGGCGCAGTCGTGACGGCCGTGAACCGCGAGGGGCAAACCACGGTGGATATGGCCAACGGGCCCGTGCAGCGCACGCAGCCCTATCCCGACACGATTGCGCTGCTCGAGAAGCTGGGCGCGACCAACAACCGCAAGTGCGTGTCGTGCTGAGGCCCTGACCCGGCCACGGCGCGTGCGCGGAGAACCCGATGCAGACGACCCTGCAGGATCTGCGCTACGCCGTCCGGTCGCTCCTGCGGGCGCCCGGGTTCGCGGCCGTCACTATCCTCACCCTGGCGCTGGGCATCGGCGCCAACACCGCCGTCTTCACCATCGTCAACGCGCTGGTCTTGCGGCCGCTGCCGTATCCGTCTGCCGAGCGTCTCGTGATGCTGTGGCAGGACCTCCGGGCCCGTGGCGGCCCGGCCGACGA
>JANORI010000115.1:0-10099 GCA_031415235.1 Acidobacteriota bacterium
CGCAACCTGCTGTCGAACCAGACCAAACAGGACGCCATCATCCTGAATCTGCAGCGCGCGTGCGAAACGAGCATCGATGCCGCCATGCACCTCGTGCGGCTGCATCGCCTGGGCGTGCCGCAGGAGACCCGCGAGGCGTTCTCGATGCTCGAGGCCGCGGGCATGCTCGATCAGGCACTCGCCAATCAGCTGAGAAAGATGGTCGGCTTCAGGAACGTCGCGATCCACGAGTACCAAAAGCTGGATCTCGAGATTGTGCGGCGGATCGTCACGGAGTCCCTCGACGACTTCCTGGCGTTCACGCGGATCCTGTTGAAGGGCTGACCCACGCCGTGGGCATTCAGCGCGTGCCGCTGGATGCGGGTACGCCTGCCACTGTGGTGGTGTCGGGACCAATCACCACCGTTTACGGGGCGCGCATCTCGCCCGATGGACAGCTGATCGCGTACCAATCGGATGAATCTGGGACCAGCGAGGTTTACGTGCAACCGTGGCCCATCACCTCCGAGAAGTGGCGCATCTCGACAAGCGGCGGCTATGTCGCACAATGGCGGCCGGGCGATGGCGAGCTGTACTACATCTCTGCCGCCAACGACCTGATGGCCGTCAGCGTGACGCGAGCGGCTGGGAGCTGGCGCTTCGGAACGCCGGTACGCCTGTTCGGTGGGGTGGACCGCAACACTGCCGCGTATGCGCCAGGGCTTGACGGTCAGCGGTTCCTGACACTCCGGCCGACCAGCGAGGCGACCAGCTCGAGGTTCTCGCCGCTCTCCGTCACGCTCAATTGGCAGCAGCTTCTGCCGCGGTAGGCCGCAGGCCAGTCGGTAACACCCGCGCCCTGTCGCGTGGCGACTATGGCAGGGCCAGCGTGATGACGATCGCTTCATCGATCCGCGTCATCTCTGCTGGCGTCAATGTGCCGACCCGAGCCTTCAAGCGGCTCTTGTCGATCGATCGAATCTGATCGCCCAGCGCCCGCCCCGGCTTTCCCTTCACCTTGATCACGGCCTCGCCGGGAAACGACGAGCTGACATTGCTCGTAATCGGGAGCACGACGACTCGAGTGCCGTGGCGGTTGCAGGAGTCATTCGACACGATCACGGCCGGACGTGTCTTGCGAATCTCGGTCCCGATGACCGGGTCGAGGCCCACCCAGTACACGTCGCCTCTGCGTGGTGGGCGGGTCACGCCGGCCAGTCCTCAGTGTCGACGCTGCTCCACTCGTCGAGCTCGGCTTGTCGCCAGCGTTCCTTGGCTGCCGCCTGGTACGCACGGTCCAGTTCGTGTTGGCCCGGCCGTAGTCGTGCGCGGACGGCGTCACTGATGAAGCGGCTGATGCCCTTCGGCGGCAGCTCGCCCTTCAGACGGTCGTACACGTCCTGGTCGATCGTGATATTGAGACGGACGAGCATGGCTTCAATCCTGTATTCAATACAGTATCACGAATTGGCCGACCCACCCGGCAGGCGCGATGATGGCGACACCGATTGCCGTTGCCGGGAGCGCCGTCGTTCCGGGCACGCCGGTCGTGCTCTTTCCGACCAATATCTACGGCGGCGGCGTGTCGCCTCAAGGGTTTCGGGAATACGACGTGGCCCCAGATGGACGGTTTCTCATCAACACCGAACTCAGCGCCGCCGCGCCGATCACGCTGATTCTGAACTGGAATCCCGAGGCGAAGCCGTAGCGTCAGTCTCGCGTGACAGTCGCGCGGTGACGGGTGGCGATCAAGTGCCCAACGGTGCCCTGATCGGCCGTATGATCGCCGGCGAGGATGATCGGGACCACCATCCGCAACTACCGGATCGTGTCTCACCTGGGCAGCGGTGGGATGGGGGTCGTGTACAAGGCGCTCGACACCCGCCTGCACCGCCATGTCGCTCTGAAAGTGCTGCCGGCGGATGTCTCGAACGACCTGGCGCGGCGCCAGCGGTTCCTGCAGGAGGCCCGCGCCGCCTCGGCTCTGAACGACCCGCACATCATCACCATCCACGACGTCTTTGAGCACGAGGGCACCGACGTGCTCGTCATGGAACTGGTGGACGGCCGCACGCTGCGTGACGCAATGCAGGGCCCGCTGCCGGTCGAACAAGCGGTGACCTGGGCCCGCCAGATCGCCGACGCGCTCAGCCTGGCGCACGGCGCCGGCATCGTGCATCGCGACCTGAAGCCGGGCAACGTCATGGTCACCGCCCGCGGGTCGCTGAAGGTGCTCGACTTCGGTCTGGCCAAGGTTGCCCCCAAGGGCAACGAGGCGACCGTCACCGCGGCCACCGTGGCTGGCGACGTGCTCGGCACCATCGAGTACATGTCGCCCGAGCAGGCACGTGGCGAGCCGGTGGACCACCGCACCGATATCTACTCGCTGGGCACGATGCTCTACGAGATGCTCGCAGGGCGCCGGCCTTTCGTGTCGGAGAATCGCCTGGCGCTGCTGAACGAGGTCGCCAACGGCACGCCCACGCCCTTGTGCGAGCGGCGTCCAGAAGTGCCCGAGGCGCTGAGCGACGTGACGATGAGGGCGCTGGCCCGCGACCCGCAGCTGCGCTTCCAGTCGATGTGGGAACTGTCGTCGGCGCTGAAGTTCCTGCCAGCGTCAGGCTCACACCCGTCGTACGGCGCACAACGGCCGACGCCCGTGGCGTCGAGGCGCCAGAGGCCGTACGCTGTGCTCGCCGCGGTCGGCGTCGTGCTCGTCATCGGCGCCGCGGCTGGGTCTCGCGCCTGGCGCACCACAGGCGCGCCGGCGCCGCCACAGGCGGCCGCGCAGCCGGCCGCTGCGCTGGCGGCACCGTCAACGACGGCGCTCGAGTTAACGCAGCAGGGTCTCGGCCTGCTGCGGCGCTTCGATCGCGCGGGCAACGTGACCAAGGCCATTGCCAGCTTCGAGTCTGCCATTACCCTCGACAAGACGTTTGCGCCCGCGTGGGCTGGCCTGGCCCGCGCGTTCTGGCGCCAGAGACTCGAGACCGGCGACGCCTCGTGGGCCTCGCGCGCCGTGGATGCGGCCAGTCAGGCTACCACTCTCGACCCGTATCTGGCTGACGCGCATGTGTCGCTGGGCCTCGCGAAGTTCTCAGCGCGTGACGCGCCGGCGGCGCGCCGGGCCCTGGAGCATGCGCTGGTGCTCGACCCGTTGAACGCCAACGCACACCGCGGGTTGGGCGACATCGAGCAGGCCGCAGACCGCCTCGCGGAGGCCGCTGACCACTACGAGCGAGCCATTGCCAGCAACCCGGCGGACTGGGAGCTGACGCGTCTGCGAAGCGTCGTGTCGTTCGACCGAGCGGACTACGCCGCCGCACTGTCATGGGCCACACGCTCGGCCGAAGCGGCACCAGACAGCGCCGAGCCCCACTCGATGATGGGCGCAGCCAGCCACGGACTGGGCAACTACGCTGATGCGGCAGCCGCGTTTCAGAAGTCGATCGGCATTCAACCCACGGCCTCCGCCTACACGAATCTCGGCACGGCGCTGTTCTTCCAGGGGCTGTACCGCGACTCGTTGCAGGCCTTCGAGCGCGCGGTGGAGCTCGAACCGTCGAGGGCCATTCTCTGGGGCAATCTCGCCGATGCCTACCGCTGGGTGCCGGGAAACTCGACGAAATCGCGGGACGCCTACGGTCGGGCTATTGAGCTCGTGCGCGGGGTGCTGGCGAAGGACCCGGAGAACGTGCCGAACCGAAGCCGGTTGGCCGTGTACCTCGCGAAGTCTGGCGACACCGAAGCGGGCCTCGCGGAGCTGGCGAAGGTGCCACGCGACGCGGCCGAGGTCAACACGTTGTTTCGCGGTGCTGTCACCTACGAACTCGCTGGCGATCGTGTCAACGCGCTGGCGATGCTCGAGCGCGCGTTGGACAGGGGCTACAGCCCCACCGAAGTGCGGATGGACCCGGAACTCGCGACGCTGCGCCAGGACGCTCGCTACCACCGCCTGATGGCACGTGTGGAACGCGCCGCACCGAGGCCGTGACGATAGAAAACAGGCTCTTCGCGGAATCGAGTGGGTAACTCTGGACCGTGTTCATGAGGCGAGGGCCGTTTCAGGCTGAAGTTTAGTGGATTGAAGGGTTGTACTTCCCGGCGATGATGCTGGGGATGGCCAGGACACTCCGCAAGAAGACCCTCTACGACGCCTACCGCTTCCCCGGCTTCACGCCAGGGCGCGAGGTCAAAGGACGCTTTGGCGATCGGACGGCGCTGGTCATCCCGCTTACCCGTCGCTCAAAAAAACGGCGTGCGGGACGTGCGGCACGGTTCGGAACGGCTGGTACGATCGCCGCATCCGACACGTCCGCGATCTCTCCTGCGGCGATCGGCGCGTGTACCTGGAAGTGGACCTGCGGCGCGTCGACTGCCGGGCGTGCGGTGCCGTGAGACGCGAGGGACTGGCGTGGCTGCTCGACAGCCCGTTCTGTACGACGCGGTTCGGCGACGTCATCGGCGCGAAGTGCCGGACCCAGACGATCCGTGACGTGGCCAAGGAGCACATGCTCGACTGGCACACGGTCAAGGAACTGGATAAGCGGTACATGGCGGCGCAACTCATGAAGGCCGGGGCGCCCGCACCCCGCGTGATCGGCATCGACGAGATCTCGATCAAGAAGCGGCACACGTATCGGATCATCGTGAGCGATCTGGAGAAGCGCCGCGCCATCTGGTTCGGGGGCGCGGACCGCTCCGAGGCGAGCATGGACCAGTTCTTCGCATTTCTCGGCGAACAGGCGACGAAGAAGATCGACGTGGCGGTCATGGACATGTGGAAGCCGTTTCGCACCTCGACCCACCGCCATGCGCCTCAGGCGGCCGTGCTCTTCGACAAGTTCCATATCCTTCGCCATCTCGGCGAGGCCCTCGACACGGTCAGGAAACACGAGTACGCACGTCTGACGGGCCGGGACCGGAAGTTCATCAAGGGCCAGAAGTACACCCTGCTGTCGCATCGCGAGAATCTCACGACGGACGCGCGCAAGGGCCTCAAGACCCTCCTCGCGGCCAACAAGCGCCTGAACACCGCGTACCTGCTCAAGGAATCTTTTGGCCAGCTCTGGGACTACCACCGCGAGGGCTGGGCCCGGCGATTCTTCGAGCAGTGGAAGGCACAACTCAAGTGGCAACGCCTCAAGCCCTTCGAACGGTTCGCCCGGATGATTGACGCGCACTGGGATGGGATCGCGGCCTACTGCGTCGCGAAGAACAAGGTCGCCCTGGGCTTCGTCGAGGGTCTGAACAACAAGATCCGAGTGATCCAGCGCCGCGCCTACGGGCTACGCGATGAAGAGTACCTCCGGCTGAAGGTCCTCACCTGCATGCTTCCGGAGCTCTGAAACCGTGAAAATCACCCACTCGAAAACCCGATGAGCCTCTCTTCTTTAGCAGGGTCTGGAGGGTGGCAGAACATCCGTTATCAGACTCTGGCCTCCCCACCGCCGGATCGTGTTGTGCGGATTGCTGCCGCGGCACACGCGGATTGGCGCCCCCGAGACCACGCTGCGAAGCGCCACTGCCGCCCCACGCCCACGCGCCGCGCGGCCCGGGCACACCTCCAGCGCGACCGAGCGGCGAAGACACGCGGGCGAGGACGACGCGCTGGTGGGCTACGACGACGAACGGGGCCATTCGTCGTCGTCGCCGGTCGGCGGAGCGCGCGCCGGCGTCGGCCTCGGCACGTCGGCGGGCAGGCCCAGGTGCGTCAGGATCCGCCGCGCGACGGAGGACGACTCGATGAGCGCAATCAGGCGTAGCCGTCCGCCACAGCGTGGGCACGCCAGCAGTCGCGACGTTCGACGCGGTCGATGTGTCTTCGCAGGAATCGCACGTGCTGGCCCTGGCTCGCGACAGCAGCGTGTACGCGTGGGGCAAGGGCGACAAAGGCCAGCTCGGCATCGGACCGTTGCCGACCATCAACTTCGAGGGACGGGTGCCGGACGCGATAGCGTTCGTCTCGTGAACGTGCCGCACGTCACACCGCCGAGAGGAGCGTCATGCACACGATCACAGGTGACGCCTGGCATCGATAGGTCCAGCCTCGGTTGACGCACACTCACAGTGGTCACATGCTGTGACCATGTCGACGCCGCCTCGATTGATCAGCGCCGCCCGCTTCAAAGCGGAGTGCCTGGCCCTGCTCTACGAAGTCACCGAAGCGCGGCAGCCCCTCACGGTGACGAAGCGGGGAAAGCCCGTCGCGACCCTGGTGCCGGCAGTGCCCGCGGCGCCTTAGAGCCTTCGCGGGTCGGTCCGCACGCTCGGTGACATTGTGGCGGCCGAGATCCGGATCTGCCCACTGACGACTGGCTCGAGTTCGATTCGATGATCAACCTTCGGCCCTCGTTCGGCAACCGATCGCGTGGTGTCGACGATCCAGCGGCGCGCGACGCCATCCTGGACCTCATCGGCCGGCTGGTGCGGCCATGAGCGCGTCGGACCCTGACGAGCGGTCGCGCCGATGGTGGACGATGTCGATTGCCGAGCAGCTTGGCAACATCGGCAGTGAGGTCAGCCGCGCCGCCAAGTGGCAGTCGCGCAATCCCGAATTGGCGCGAGCGGCGCTGTATCGCGCACTGGACCTGTTCGACCTGACACTCGACGATCCTCGGCATCGACAGTCGCTGGCGCGCCTGCGCGAAATTGCCCGGGCGCGTGAGGTCGTGGTGGATGTCTTCGACGGCCCGCAACAGTACTTGGGATCGGTTGCGTCGCTGCAGCGGTACTTCGATGCCTTCGCCGCGTATCGATCGCAAGCGATGGCCACTCACCGCTCGGGTTCGTCAACGATCCCTTCTTGAACGAAGACGAGCCGCTCTCGAGCCCTGCAGGCTCGTTCGCCACGGGCGAATCTCGGCCACCCGTGTGCCCTGATGCGTCACCACGACGAAGGCGTCGTCGTCGGGCGCCAGGCGCTGCGCCGTCGCCGGCGGCCGTCAGCGTGGTGGGCGACATCGCGGCCGCTCCGACGCCGTTCGAGGTGCTCGACCGCTTCGATGCGGGATTCCCGATCGTCCAGCCGCGACGGCCACAGTGACCTCAGCCGGCGGCGGACTCGCCCTCGCGCCTGAGCACGGCGGTGTCGTCCGTGAAGCGCAGCGCCAGGGCATGGTGGCCACCGTGAGCGACAAGACCGTCTGGCGGTGGTTGCATCACGACGCCATCCGCCCGTGGCAACATCGCACCTGGATCTTCCCGCGCGACCCCGACTGCGCCCTGGCCGCGCTCGACGTCCATCGCGCCACACTCTTTGGCCGGTGCGAGGGCACCACGGGTATCGCGCCAACGCCTCAATCACCTTGCTCGTCAGCTGACGTCGGACGTCGGCGATGTGCGCCGTTGTGCCCACTTCAACTAGCTAGACATGCCAGGCGTACCATCCGTGATGAGGCGGCGTCGTCGGCAAGGGTGTTACCAAGGCCTAGACGAGTTCGAGCTTTGCGTACTTCGCGCGCAGGGTCTTCGTACCGACGGTCGCGAACTTCACGACCAGCTTCAGATCGTCGTCGAGTTCTTCCACCGACAGCACGGTGCCCGTGCCGAACATCGCGTGGCGCACCCTGGCCCCCGACTCGATGCCGCCGCGGCCTGACTGATCTTCGTCTTCGGCGGCATAAGTGCGCGATGGCCGCGCCGTCTGTTCCGGGGCCCGGCGATAGGGGTTCGGCGCGTAACCCCAGCCGCGGGCCGACGATGAGCGCATCACCTCGGCACGGGATTCCTCGTGGCGCAGCAGTTGCGGAGGAATCTCGTCGAGGAACCGTGACGGCTCGGTCGACTGATACTCGCCGAACACCCGCCGGCGCATGGCGCTCGTGAGATACAGCTCCTTGCGCGCGCGCGTGATGCCCACGTAGCAGAGCCGGCGTTCCTCTTCGAGCTCTTCTTCGCTGTCCCGGGCGCGGGAATGCGGGAAGAGGCCCTCTTCGAGGCCGGCAATCACCACCACCGGAAACTCGAGGCCCTTGGCCGAGTGCATCGTCATGAGCAGCGCCTGGGCGTGCTTGCTGCCCTCGGGCTTGTCCACATCCGACAGCAGCGCCAGGCGATCCACGAACTCGGCCAGGCCCGCGTCGAGCTCCGCGGTTTCGAACTGGCGCGCCGCCGACACGAGTTCCATCAGGTTCTCGATGCGGCCATCGGCCTCTTCGCTGCGTTCCTCGCGCAGATCGCGAAGGTAACCCGAGCGGTCGAGCAGCAGGCCGAGCACCGTCGACACCGGGTCGGTGGCCGCCGCTGCCGTAACGCCGATGATCATGTCGCGAAAGGCTGCGAGCGGCGCCATCTGACGCGACGACAGCGACCCGCGGGTCACGGCCTGGTTGATTTTGGCCCACAGCGTGTTGGACGCCTCGATCTGCTCGAGTCCAGCCAGCAGCGGGGGCATGTGCTCGTCGGGCTGTGACGTGTCGACCCGCTCGAGCGCGTCCATCACGCCCTTGCCGACGCCGCGCGGGGGCACGTTGATCACCCGCCGCAGCGCCACGTCGTCGTGTGGATTGAGCACCAGCTTCAAGTACGACAGCGCGTCCTTGATCTCTTTGCGTTCGTAGAAGCCGGTGCCGCCGAGCACGGCGTAATGGATGCCGGCCATGCGCAGACCGTCTTCCACCGCGCGCGACTGCGCGTTGGTGCGATAGAGCACCGCAGCGGTGGTGTTGTAGTCGGCCCCGAGCGCCTTACGGATGACCTTGACGATGAAGTCGGCTTCGTCGAGTTCGTCGGCGCCACGGTAGGTGACAATCGGCGCGCCGCCGGCCTGGTCGGTCCAGAGCCGTTTGTCTTCGCGCCCGCTGTTGCGGCTCACGACCGCCGACGCGGCATCGAGAATCACCTGCGTGGAGCGGTAGTTGCGCTCGAGTTTCACGACCATCGCGTCGGGGAAGTCGCGCTTGAAGTCGAGGATGTTCTTCACATCCGCGCCGCGCCACTTGTAGATCGACTGGTCGGGATCGCCCACCACACACAGGTTGGCGTGCACGCTCACGAGCTGCTTCACGAGCAGATACTGCGGACGGTTGGTGTCCTGGTACTCGTCGATCATCGCGAATTTCAGCCGGTGCGCGTAGCGCTGCCGCACGTCGGGCGCCTGGTCGAAGAGCTCGACGGCCTTCAGCAGCAGGTCGTCGAAGTCGAGCGCGCTGGCGTCGGTGAGCGCCTTGAGATAGCCGGCGTAGAGCCGCCCGATCTCGCGGTCTTTAGGATTCCAACCGTCGGTGAACGTCTCTGGACCCTCCATACGATTCTTCGCGTGGCTGATGCGGCTCAGCACCATGCGCGGCTGGTACATGGAGTCGTCGAGCTGGTACTCTTTGATGAGCTGTTTGACGACCGACTGCTGATCGCCGGAGTCGTAGATCGTGAAGTTGCGCGACAACCCGAGGTGGTGCGCTTCGCGGCGCAGCAGGCGGGCGCACAGCGAGTGGAACGTCGAGATCCACATCGGGCGGCAGTCGGCCGCAAGCAGCTTCCCGACGCGCTCGCGCATCTCTTCCGCGGCTTTGTTCGTGAACGTGACGGCGAGCACCTGGTCGAGCCCGGCATGCCGCTCCTGCACCAGGTGCGCCACGCGATGCGCGATCACGCGCGTCTTGCCTGAACCGGCGCCGGCGAGGATGAGCAGGGCGCCGTCGACGTGCTCGACGGCCGCGCGCTGTTCGGTGTTGAGGGAGGAAAGAAGATCCATTGGGACTCGGGGCTCGGGTCCCGGGATCCGGGAATTGCGTCGGCGCTCGTCGCGCCGACGTCATATTCCTCAAGAAGCGGTAGCGACTTGAGCACTGAGCTCAGTCTCGGTCTTCCCGAGACCCGAGCCCCGGGACCCGAGCCCCGCCTCTATTCTACCGTGACGCTCTTGGCCAGGTTCCGTGGCTGGTCGACATCGCACCCGCGGCGCACGGCGATGTGATAGGACAGCAGTTGCAGGGGCACGGCAATCACGATCGGCGCCAGTAGTGGCGACATGGCCGGTACCGCCACGATCGAGTCGCTGGTGGGATCGAGCAGGCGCCACAAGGTGTCGTCGCCGGCAGTGGTGATGGCAATCACCGCACCGCCGCGGGCCTTGGCTTCCTGGATGTTGCCCTGCATCTTCTCGAATACGTGATCGTGA
>JANORI010000116.1:0-5069 GCA_031415235.1 Acidobacteriota bacterium
ACGGCATCGCCGAGAGCCAGGACGCCGGCGTCCGCATCCGGCTGTCGATGGACTTGCGCGGCGATGGGATGGCCGAAGTCGCCAGCCTGCCTTGGGAGTTGATGTGCCGTAGAGGCCAGCGCGCGCTCGCCGTGTCGACGCAGACCTTGCTCGTCCGCTCCCTCGACTCCACGCAGCCCAACGACCCACGACCCTTTCGCGCGCCGCTCCGCATCCTCTTGTTGGAATCGAACCCGAACGGGACAGCGTCACTGAACCTGGACAAGGAGCGCGCCAGAATCGAGCAGAACTGGGCGCGTCTGCCGGGCGTGCAGGTGGATCGCGTCCGCCCGATCAAGGCCGACATCCTGAGAGCGCTCGCCGGTGCCGACTACCATGTGATTCACTACATGGGGCACGGGGATTTCGATGCGGATGAGGGCGGGATGCTGTTGCTCGAGCTCGAGGATGGCAGCCCCGACCCGGTGAACGGCGACGTATTCGCGGCCTGGCTGGAGGCCGAGCCGTTGCGCCTGGTCTTCCTCAATGCCTGCAAGACGGGGACGACGAGTGCACGCAGTGGCGTCCATCCGTTCGCCGGCGTCGCGACCGCGCTGATCAGAGAGCGGGTGCCTGCGGTCGTGGCGATGCAGTTTCCGATCTCCGACAACGCGGCGATCGAATTTGCCCGAGCCTTCTACGAGCGCATTTCTCAGGGGTATCCGGTGGATGCCGCGGTCGCCGAAGGGCGAAAGGTACTCTACTCGAGCAAGCCCACGGAGTGGGCGACGCCGGTTCTGTATCTGCGATCGAAGGACGGCCATCTGTTCGGGCCGGTCAACGACGGCGCGACTGTCGCAGGCACCACTCCTGTCGGCCTGGCCCACGGCACTGGCACGCCGCCGACGTCCGCCGACGACCCCTGGGGCCCGGACGCCGGAGGCGCCTTTCGCGTGTTCCTCGCCACGCCTGACCAGAATCTTGAAAAGAAGCACGGGCAACTGGCCAAGGCGCTCAGGGATTTGGGGTGGGTGCGGGTCGTCAACTCGGTTCCGCGGGACGACCTCCAGAAACACGCCGCCACTGTCGACACCCTCGTCCGCCGGGCCGACCTCTCCGTGCATCTGCTGGGCGCCAACCCCGGTCAGCGACTTGACGACGACGATCCGCCAGACACGCTGAGCACCTTTCAGTTGGAGCAACTGCGTATCGGTCTGGAGGCCGATCGCCCGCAGCTGGTCGTCATGACCAGCGAAGACAGGGACAGCATCGGCAACCAGAAGTACCAGGCACGCGTCGACGAGCTCGCGAGACTGCCACGTGACAGGGCGCGGTTCGAGCTGGTCGTCACCGACAAGAACCGCATCACCGAAACGGTGGTAGCCAAACTGCAGAAACTGCGGGACGCGCGGCAGGCGGCGGCGGCGCCGACATCACCCGGCGATGCCACGCGGGCCGCTTTCGTCGAGGCACATGTCAAAGACTCGGATCCCGCCATCGCGCTGGTGGAGTACCTGGAGACCCGCAAAGTCAAGACGGGAATGCGGACGAGCGACCGCGAGTCGGCAGGGGACATCAGGCGTCTGGATGAAGCGGTGACGAAGTCGCCGCTTTACATCATCATGGCCGGCAACGTCAACAGCGAGTGGGTCACCAACCGAAAGATAGCAGCGCAGAGATCCGCTGCGAAGTCCGGCGCGTCGCTCCTCATTGCGCTATACGGCGCCGCGGCCGGCGAGGCAGGCACCGACCCGGCTGTGACGAGGTCTCGGTTGGAGATCGTCGCCGAGATGAACGACAGCGAACCCGGCTGGGTGGACGAATTGTTCGCACCCGTCAAAAAGGACCACGCGTGACCGAGACGGAGCTTCGCGAAAACCCCTACGTCGGCCTGCGGCCGTTCTTCGCCGGCGACAGCCTGTACTTCTTCGGTCGCGACGAGCAGACCGCCGAGCTGCTCGACATTCTTCGCGAACATCGCTTCGTGGGCGTCGTGGGCAGTTCCGGCGGCGGCAAGTCGTCGCTGGTTCGCGCCGGGCTGTTGCCAGCGCTCCTGGGCGGCTTTCTGGTGCAGGACCGCGATCGCTGGCGCAAGGCGCAGATGAAGCCCGGTGACGCGCCGATGGCCAATCTGGCGGCTGAACTGCTCAAAGCGATGCGAGAGGCGAGCTTCGACCGGCAGAATGCCGAGCACCAGGCCGAAGAGAGTACGGCGGCGGAGACACTCGCGGACGACATTCGCGAGGGGCATACGAGCGCCGTGGTCGAGTTCCTGGCCACGCGGATGGAACCCAACGCCAACCTCTTCCTGCTGGTCGATCAGTTCGAGGAGATCTTCGCGTTCCGCGGCATCCAGGACGACGACAGCGAGAAGAGCCTCGACGTGGGGCGACGGCAGGAGCGGGCGCGCCGGAAGGCCGAGGCCGCCGATTTCGTGGACCTGTTGCTGGCTCTGGCCGAGCAACGAGACCTGCCGATCTATGTGGTACTCACGATGCGCACCGATTTTCTCGGCGACTGCGACCTGTTCTACGGTCTGCCGGAAGCCCTGAATCGTGCCCGCTACCTCGTCCCGCGGATGACGCGCGAGCAGTTGCGTGATGCCGTCGAGTGCCCCGCACGTCTGCTCGGCGCAAAGATCGCACCACGGCTGGTGGACCATGTGCTCAACGAACTGGGCGATCGTTTCGACCGGCTACCCTTGCTGCAGCACGCCCTCATGCGCACCTGGGACGCCTGGCACACCGCCGGCGGAGTAGGACCGATCGATTTGCCCCACTTCGAACCGGCCGAGGGGCTCGAGGGCGTCCTGGACACGTCGGCCGGAGGGCTCGAGGGCGCGCTTGACAAGGACGCCGAGGGCGCCCTGCAGGGACTCGACCTCGAAGTCACGCGCCGAGCGTTCCAGCGCCTCACCGACACCGACGCGAGTCTGCGCCGCGTGCGCAGCCCGGCGCGAGTAACCGAGTTGATGGCCGTGACCGGGGCTGACCGCCGTGTGGTCGAAGGGATGGCCCGTCGCTTCGAGGAGGATGGGCGCAGCTTCCTGCACCAGTCACACGACGGGAGGCCGGAGGACCCGCGCGTGGACATCTCGCACGAGAGCCTCATCCGTCAGTGGAATCGGCTGCGGGACTGGGTGGACGAGGAGCGGCTCTCGCGCGACCAGTACAGGAAGCTGGTGGAGCGATCGCAGAGTGGGGCACTGCTGCAGGATCCGGAACTCCAGAGGATGCTCGAGTGGTGGAACAAGGCGAACCCGTCCGCTGCGTGGGCCAAGCGGTATTCCGCCCAGGATGTCGACTTCGACAGCGCAGATGGTTACCTTCGCAACAGCGCCGCGGCCCGGGATTCGGTGCTCGAGGCAGAGCGCCAGCGCGCCGACGCCGACCGGCTACGCAAGGAGCGTGAGCTCGACCAGGCCATTGAACGTGCCGAAGAGCAGAAGGCGGCGAGGGTTCGTCAGCGCAACATTGCACGAGGGCTCTACGCGGCCCTGGCGGTGTCGGTCGCCGTGGCCGTGGTGGCGGCGATCCAGTGGAAAGACGCCGACACACAAAGGGATGCAGCCAATGAAGAACGTTCCTCGAGAGTGGCGCAGCAGTTGGTCGCGGCCGCCACAAGCGAAATCGACAGCGGCAAGCTGCAACTCGGCTATCTCCTTGCCGCTGCGGGGATTCGACCAGATTCCGCCCCCCAAACGAAACTGAGCGTTCGTCGGCTGCTGCTTGCCCACCCGCACCTCAAGGCTTTTCTTCCCGGTCATAAGGGCCTGGTGTGGAGTGTCGCCTTCAGCCGCGATGGAAAGACGCTGGCCACTGCCGGGGCTGACGGGAGCGTGATCCTCTGGGACGTGGAGAAGGGCCAACAGCAGGGCGTCCCGCTGACGGGACATGTCGGTGAGGTCAACACCGTTGTCTTCAGCGTCGATGGCCTGACTCTCGCCTCCGGGGGCGACGACGGGAAGGTGATCCTGTGGAACGTCACGACGGGCACACAGCAGGGCGGGCCCTTGACGGGCCACAAGGGTTTCGTGACGAGCGTAGCCTTCAGCCCCGATGGCAAGACGCTCGTGTCTGGTAGCACCGGCCACGAGGATGAGCCGACACTTGGCGCAGAGACGAAGGCAGAGAAGGAGAATGACCTGCCGCCAGCGCTGATCCTGTGGGACGTGAACACCCATCGACCAGAGTTTCTCAGAGGACATGACGCTGGCGTGATTGGTGTCGCCTTCAGCTCCGATGGCAAGACGCTCGCCTCGGTGGACACGAAACAGAAACGCTCCCGCTCCGCATCATCCGGAGAATCCAATGGCTCATTGATTCTGTGGGACGTCGGCACCCAGTCCGGTGCGAAGCCGCGCATGCTCCGAACAGTGGCGCTAGAGTATCCGCCGAGTGCGGTCGCCTTCCGCCCGAATAGCGGGACGCTGGCCGTTGCTTACGCGCCCGGCTGGGTGGACTTGTTTGAGGTAGCGAAGCCAGCGTCCACACCCAGGCGTTTGATGTTGTATTTGGGGGCATCGAGCATCGCCTTCAGCTTCGATGGCAGCATGCTGGCCGTCGGCAGCGACGACGGAATCGTGGACAGGTGGGACCTGACGCAATCAGGAGACCCGACGAGACTCGAGCCGCTCAAGGGGGAGGGCGGGGTGACGAGCGTCGACTTCACCGTGAAGGCGGGCTTCACGCTCGCCTCTGGCCACGACGACGGGTCCGTGATTCTGTGGGACCTCGAGGAGAGGGAGCAAAAGCCCCTCGCAACTCCGGCGGATGTCGGGGTGTTGAGCGTGGCGTTCAGCGCAAGTGGCCGGCTCGCCTCCGGGAATAGTGACGGCAGTGTGAGCCTGTGGGACGCGAAAGGCCAGCAGCGGGAAGAGCTACAAGAACGGCGCGAGGGTCAGGCCGGCGTGATCGTCGCCTTCGACCGCACCGGCAGCAAGCTCGCCTCGGCGAGCGCTGACGGGACCGTCAGCCTGTGGGATGTTGAGACCGCCCGGCGTATCGGCGATCCTTTCCCCCGCAGGGAAGAAGGCGCAGACGAGCCAGCCAAGGGGGTGATCGCTTGCGTCGCTTTCAGCCCCGATGGCC
>JANORI010000117.1:0-5834 GCA_031415235.1 Acidobacteriota bacterium
ACTTCGTGTTCGACATCACGGGATTTGACGACTACAACGGCATTCCCTCGTCGCCGCAGAAGAAGGTGACGGAGCGCTACTGGCGCGAGGGCGATCAGCTGAAGGCCACCGTGACCGTCGAGGATCCGATGTTCCTGCGGCAACCGGCGTCCTACACGATGCGCTGGCTGCCGGCGGCGGCCGGCTACAAGCTGAAGCCGTTTGACTGCGACCCCGAAACCGCCCGCATGTCGGTGCAGTTCATTCCCTCGAGGTACAAATGAGACCCGTCAGGAGTGAGAACCGTATAGTTGTTCGAGCGTGGACCGTCATCGGCGCGGCGGCCGTGGCCGTCGTACTGCTGGTGGCCGTGGCGCCGCTGCTGGCCCATCACTCGGCCGCGGCCGCCTACGACGAGTCGAAGACCGTCGAGGCGCAGGGCACCGTCACCAAGGTGCTGCTGAAGAACCCGCACTCGTGGGTGTTTCTCGAGTCCACCGACGACAAGGGCCAGACGATCGAGTGGCAGATCGAGATGGCGGCCGCCGCGTCGATCGGGTGGACGAGCGCCACTCTGCCGATTGGCACGGTCGTGAAGGTCGGCGGGCATCCGTCGCGCGCGCCTGGCTCGCACGGCATGACGGGCGCCCGGTTCACGACCCTCGACGGCACGCCGATTGGCCGCGCCAGGGCCGCGCAGTAGGTCTAGGCTTCGGGCTTCAGCGCGATCACCGCGTAGCGGTCGAGCGGGAAGTATTTCTTGATGGTCTCGTGCAGCACGGGCACGGTGAGCGTGCTTGTGCGCTCGCCGCGCTTGCTGATACTGGCCGGATCCCAGCCCAGCATGTGCACCGTTTGCAGCGATCCGAGCCAGTACTGATTCTGCCGCACCGAGGTCTCGAGGTCCCGGCGCTCCAGCTCCTGTACTTTCTGCACGTCCTCTGCCGACGGCCCCTCGGTGCGCAGGCGCGTCACCTCATCAACCACGGCCTTCTGTAGCCCCTCCACGCGATCGGGCGCGCTGCCAAACGACACGTTCATCGTGCCGTAGCCCTTCTGAGGCGCCGAGTTTCCGTAGGAGACATTCACGCCGTACGTGCCGCCGAGTTGTTCGCGCAGGATGTCGCGCAGCCGGATGCCCACGAGCGTGGCCGCCGCGCGCGCGCGGTGCATTTCCACTTCGTTCAGGCCCGTGTCGGCAAAGAACGACATCACCGTCTGGCTCGCCGGCTCCTGGCCCTTGCGCACTTCGGCCTTCGGCGTGCCCGTCGGAAACGCCATGCCCATGTCGCCGAACGCCGTCTTGCGCGGCCCGGTCGAGGGGAGCGAAGCCAGCCACTTCTCCACCATCGGCACGACCTCGGCCTCGGTAAACGCGCCGACCATGAAGAACGTGAAGTCGGCGGCGCTTGCGAATCGCTCGGTGTAGGCCCGACGCATCGTGGGCAGGTCGAGCTGCTCGACGTCGGCGGCCGTGAGTCCCTTGGCCGAGTAGTGGCCCTGGGTCGTGACCTCGCGCACCTTCTCGCTGAACACGTAGCGCGGGCTCTGTTGCTGGTTCTGCAGCATCGCGCCGAAGCGGCGCTTCAGCAAGCCGAAGCCCTCGTCGGTCAGCCCGGGCGCCGTGAAGGTCAGGTGCGTCAGCTGCAGCGCCGTCTCGAGATCCTTCGGCGTCGACGATCCCGAGACGCCGTGCGTATGGCTGCCGATATCGGGTGAGGCCGAGGCGATGCGACCCGCCAGTACCTTTTCGAGTTCCACGGGATTCAGCCCGCCCACACCGCCCATGCCGACCAGCGCGGGCGCAAGCGCCGCGTCGGTGAAATTTCCCGCCGGCGCCAGCGAGCCGCCGCCGTAGGCGTAGGCGCTGAACGCCACCTGGTCGGCCTTGAAATCGGTGGGCTTCAGCCACACCTCCATGCCGTTTGAGAGCGTGAGCACCGTGACGCCCACCTCGGGAATCAGGCGACGGCCGGTCACGCGTCCAGAGCTGGGCGCCTTGTCCACGAGCTCGCGGCCGGCGAGTCCGTCGGACCAGGGCGTGACCGTGGCGGCAAAGGCCGCCGCCATCGCTGTCTTCAGCGTGTCATCGGTGGGCAGCGTGACGCCGGCCTTCGAGGGCGCCACGGCGAGCACGACGCGGCTGTTGTCGCCGACGAGCCCCTTCATGAGTGCGGTCACTTCGTCGATCGTGACGGCCGGCACGAACCTCTTCGCGAGCTGGAACTCGTAGGCGATGCCCGGCGCGGGTTCGCCCTTCAGGAAGTGCCGCACGAGTTCGTTGGCCAGCGACGGACTCTCCGCCGTATTCCGCTCGTTGAAGGCGCGTTCGTAGCCCGCCAGCAGGCCGAGCCGCGCCCGTTCCAGCTCGGCGGCGGCAAAGCCGAACTGCTGTACGCGGCGCGCCTCGCGCACGACCGCTTCGAGGCCCGCGGCCGTGCCGCCCTCGGCCACGTCGGCACTCAGTTCGAACATCGACAGATTCCGGCCGAGCGCCGAGGTCCCGGCATCCGCGCTCAGGAACGGCGCCTGCGGCTGACGCGCCAGCTCGGCGAGCCGGGCGTTGAGCATCTGCAGCCCGAGCGACCGCACGAGCGAACGACGGTAGTCGCCAACCGTGTCTTCGGATTCCGGCGCGTGCTTGAAGATGGCGGTCACGTTCCAGCCCTGCGCCTCGGGATCGCTCACCATCTTGTAGAGCGGCGCCGCGTGCGGGGGCACGGAGGCGTCAATGGCCTTGGGCGCCGGCCCGGGCAGGGGCAGATCGCCGAAGCGGGCGCGCACGAGGCGTTCGGATTCGTCCAGCGGCAGGTCCCCGCTCACCACCACGGCCATGCGGTCCGCGCGGTACCACGTGCGATAGAAGTCACGCACCCGTTCGTGCGGGAAGGTCCGCAGCACCTCGGGCAGACCAATCGGCAAACGATCGGCGTAGCGGCTCCCGGCAAAGAGCACGGGCAGCTGCTGGTCGGTGGTGCGCGAGCCGGCGCCGAGCCGCCCGCGCCATTCCTCGATGACGACACCCCGCTCCTTGTCGATCTCTTCGGCCGTGAGCGCCGCGCCGCCGGCAAAGTCGCGCAGCGCCAGCAGGCCCTTGTCGACGTAGCCCTCGCGGTCGGTGGGCACGTCGAGCATGTAGATCGTCTCGTCGAAGTTGGTCGACGCGTTCACGTGCGGGCCGAACCGGGCGCCGATGGACTCGAGGAACGCCACCAGCTCGCCCGGCTTGAAGTGCGTGCTGCCGTTGAAGGCCATGTGCTCGAGGAAGTGCGCGAGCCCCCGCTGGTCGTCATCTTCGTAGATGCTGCCCACATCCACCGCCAGCCGCATCGACACGCGCTTGGCGGGCCGGCCGTTCTGGCGCAGGAAGTAGCGCAGGCCGTTTGGCAGCCGCCCTTCGCGTACCGACGCGACGACCGGCATGGTGGCGTCGAGGCGGGCGGTGACCGGGTCGGTCCCAATCGATTGAGCCGCCGGCGGCGCTGGCGCGGCTACCTGGGCGCGGGGCGTTGCCAGGGTAAGCACCAGGGCAAGGGCGATGAGGGCGGCACACACGGGAGTACGCGAAGTCATGATGTCCTTTGAGACGCATCGACGGTCCGATGGTCGCTCGGCCGTCTTCCCCATCATTACCCGGTTTCCTCGGGTCCCGAGCCCCGAGACCCCGGCCCCAGTAAGATCGACGGCACATGACGATAACGATCACCCGCCTCTCTCCAGACGTGCCGATGCCGGCCTACGCCACCCCCGGCGCCGCCGCCTTCGATCTGGCCGCCTCCGCCGAGGTCGTCGTGCCGCCGCACGCGATCGCCCTCGTGCCGACCGGGCTCGTGGTGGAAGTGCCGTCCGGACACTTCCTCGCCATCCTGGCCCGCAGCAGTACTCCCCTCAAGCGGGGGCTGATGGTGGCCAACGGCATGGGTGTAGTCGACTCGGACTACTGCGGCCCGACCGACGAGGTGAAGATCCAGGTCATCAACGTCACGGACCAGGCGGTGCACGTCGCCGTGGGCGATCGCCTCGCGCAAGGCATGGTGCTCGCGGCTCCCCGCGTCACCTTCGAGGCCGTGGCGATTTCGGACAAGGCGTCGCGCGGCGGCTTCGGCAGCACCGGCCGATAGGTGTCCGTCCGTCTGCCGGCGGGCTGCCCTGGGACCTCGCAGATCGCTGGCGGCGCAGGCCGATCGGCGAGTGGCTCGACGCGCGTCACGGCTGCTGTCGCGCCTGGATGCACTGGCCCTGACACCGGACGGGAACGATGTCACGCCACTGCGCCGGACCGCTCGTGAAGGCACGCCCGCGGGTCGAAGGCCGCGGACCGCGCGGCCCTGGACCTCGATCCGGCGTGGTATTCTGGCCCCGCTCATGGGCACACTGACCGCATGCGGATAGGGATCATCGGCACAGGCAAGATCGGCCAACTGAGGGCCACGACGATCCGCGATCATCCGAAGGCGCAACTCGCGGCGGTCTACGACCTCGACGCCGACACCGCCCGCGCGGCCGCCGCCTCGAGCGGCGCCACCGTGGCGACGACCCTCGAGGCCTTCTTCGACCTGGCGATGGACGCGGTCGTCATCTCCACGCCCGTGCACGTGCACGACGACCCGTGCCTCAGGGCGTTTGCGCGTGGTCTGCACGTGCTCATCGAGAAGCCGGTCACCAACACCGCGGCCAGCACCCGTCACCTCGTTGATGCGGCGCTCGCGGCCAGGCGCGCGTTTGGCGTCGGGTTCAACCTGCGCTACTACCCCGCCATCAAGTTCATGCGCGAGGCAATTGGCTCGGGGCAGATCGGCACAGTCGACCACTTCCGCGTCTTCGGTGGCCACGAGGGCCTGCCGAAGTTCGTGCATGACTGGGAGTATCGCGCGCCCATGTCTGGCGGGGGCGCCATGTGGGACGTGGGCATCCACATGACCGACCTCACCCGCTACTTCCTGGGTGAGATCACCGAGGTGTTCGGGTTCTCGTCCGAGCGCATCTGGAAGGTGCCCGGGTCGGAAGACAACGCGATGGCCGTCTTCCGGAGTCCCGAGGGCATCCCGGCGTCGTACCAAGCGACGTGGACGGAATGGAAGGGCTACGGCTTCTACATCGAAGCCTACGGCGACAAGGGGATGGTCCGGGCGGCCTACGCCCCCATGCGCAACACGCTCGTCACCATGGATCGGCCTGGTGGCGCCCGTGCGACCCGCAACCGGTACTACCCAGGCATCGCCGTGCGCGAGAAGCTCTTCACGTGGAAGACGACCGCGCTCGCCTCGTTTCGGGAGGAGCTCAACGACTTCCTCGCCTACATCGACGGCCGGCGCGACGTCACGATGGCCGACGGCTATGCGGGCCTGCGCGCGGCCGAGGTCGCCGAAGCCGTGCGCGCCAGTTCGGCGTCGGGCTCTCCGGTGCGATTGCCCGTGCTCGGACGCATGCCGGCATGAACGAGACACGGGATACCGATGCCGTGACGATGAGCGTCATCATCACGATCGTGGACGGCCACGACGTGTTGCGCGGCATGCTCGACGCCCTCCGGCGCCAGGTCGACGCCCCGAGGCTGCAGTTGCTCGCGCCCTACGACGACTCGCGTCCAGACATCGGCGCGATCGCATCCGAGTATCCAGAGGTCGAGTTCTTCAGCATCGGCACGGTTGCCACGGGCCACCCGATCGCCTCGGCCGGAGGCCAGCACGAGCTGTTCGATCGTCGCCGGGCCGCCGGACTCGCGCGCGCGACCGCCGAACTCGTGGCAATTCTGGAAGATCGCGCGCCGGCGCGCCCCAACTGGTGCGCGACGATGGCGCGCCTGCACCGGGAACTGCCGCACGCCGTCATCGGCGGCGCCATCGAGAGCGCGT
>JANORI010000118.1:0-3654 GCA_031415235.1 Acidobacteriota bacterium
GCGCGTCGAGCCGAGTCGCTTGGCCACGTCGGGCTCGATGCACCGCGCCACGAGGCGATCGAGCGCGACGGGGATGGTCGGGTCTTTCGTGCGCGGCGGCGGGGGCGCCTCGCGCATGCGTTGTTGCAGTTCCGCAAACGCGCTCTCGAGATGCTCCGCGCGGGTCCGGCCGAGCAGCAGGTCGTACAGAATCAGCCCGAACGCGTAGATGTCGGCGCGCTGGTCGACCGGCTCGGCGCGAGCCTGCTCCGGCGCCATGTATTCGATCGTGCCCACGACCGAGCCCACCATCGTCTGTGCCATGGTGTTGGCGTTGGCGCTCGACAGCGCGGCGGGCAGCCCGGCGCCAGGCGTGGGGCCCGCCTGCGCGCCCTCGGTGGAGCGCGCCACGCCGAAGTCCATCACCAGGCCTTCGCCGTCGGCGTTCACCATGATGTTGGCCGGCTTCAGGTCGCGATGCACCACGCCGGCTTCGTGCGCGGCCAGCAGCCCCGACACGACGCTACGGGCGATCGTCATCACGCGCGGCACGCTGAGCTTGCCGTCGCGCTTGAGGATCGTGGCCAGGTCGTCGCCCTCGACGAAGGGCATGGTGATGTACTTGACGCCCTCGACCTCGCCGATGTCGTGCACGCGCACGATGTTCTTGTGCGTGACCTTGCGCGCCAGCAGCAGTTCCTGTTTGAACCGGCGCTCGAGCATGCGCGCGGTCTCGGGATCGTCGGCCACTTCGGGCCTGACCGTCTTGAGGGCTACCGCGACGCCGAGCTCGGCATCCCAGGCCTGGTACACGGCACCCATGCCGCCAGCGCCAAGCAACTTGATGATGTGATACCGCGGGCCGAGCTGACGGCCCACGAGGTCGGTTGCCGCCTCGCCGAAGCCGCCGCGGGGGTGGTGTGCGGCGGCCTTACGGGGCGCCCGCGGCGCCCGCGCGCGCGGGGCGGCCCTGGGCCCGGGCGGCGACACGCCCAGGTGCGTCTCGGCGTCGGACGCCTCGGGTCGTGCCACAGGCAGAATCGTGACGTCGGCCTCGAACACGCCGGCCAGGTCCATGCCGGTGGCGTCAGTGTCGCCCGTCGTCGCGGCGGGCATCATCGTGACGTCGCCCTCCAGCCTGGCGGCGGGCGGCATCATGGTGAGGCCAGGGTCGAAGGCGGCCGCCAGACCCAGGTGCGTCGCCTCTGCGTCGGTGTCTTCGGCACGAGCCGGCACGGCACGCGGGGCGTTGCATGCCGGGCACGTTACGGCGTTCGTCTCCGCGTTGCTGCCGCACTTGGCGCAGGTCATCTCAGGGGGAGCGGAAGCCAAGCCAAATGCACCGGGTCCACCCTGTGAATCTTAGGCCCGGCATCGGGAGATACACAAATAAATTGTGTGCAACCAGAGCGCCCTGGCAGCCACGGCACTGCGGCGAGACTCACCGCGACAGGGTCGTGCCCGCCAGGCGTGCGACCGCCTGCAGGCCCTCGTCGCCGATGTCGAGACTGAGCGCGTTCACATACAGCCTGATGTGCGCGTCGCACACTTCGTCGGCCATCTCCTGCGAGTGCGCGCGCACGTAGGGGCGGCTGGCCTCGGGATGGGCGAACGCGTAGGCGACCGAGGCCCGAATCGCCGCCTCTGCGGCCTCGGCCAGGTCCGGCTCCAGGTCGGCGCGCGCGCAAATGCCTGCGAGCGGCACGGGCAGCCCGGTCTCCCCTTCCCACCAGTCGCCGAGGTCCACGACCTTGATGAGGCCATGGTCTGGATAGGTGAAGCGGCTCTCGTGGATGATGAGCCCCGCGTCCACGTCGCCCCGCGCGACCGCGCCCAGGATCTGGTCGTAACGCAGCTCCACGACGTCGCCGAGCGCGGGGGCGGCAAGCAGCAGCAGCCGATAGGCCGTGGTCCCACGACCCGGGATGGCGACCCGTCCACCGACCGCGTCGGCCAGGGACCGCGGTTCGCGTGCGACCACGAGCGGACCCACGCCGTGTCCGAGGGCCGCGCCGCTCCGCAGCAGGCGGTACCGGTCGCCCACCGACGCGAAGGCACCCACGCTGAGCTTCGTGAGTTCGAACGCGCCGCCGTGCGCGCGGCGGTTGAGCTCTTCGATGTCGAGCAGCGCCGCGCGCACTTCGAATGGCGCCTCGACGAGCCCGTGAACGAGCGCGTGGAACGCGAACGTGTCGTTTGGACACGGCGAGAAGCCAAACGTCAGCGCACGCACGTCGCGATCTCCCGCACGAGCGCCGCCGTAACGGTTCGTACCGTGTCGAAGGCCTCGTCGAAGCGCCAGTTCGCCCGGTCCTCTTCTTCGATGTCGTTCGAGATGACGCGCACTTCGATGGCGGGCACGCCGGCAAGCACGGCTGCGCGGATGACGCCGAACCCCTCCATGGCTTCCACCAGGCACTGCGACGTGCTGCCGACGCGCGCACTCGTGCCGATCACCTGCCGGCTGGCGGCAGGCAGCGCCCGGCACGCGGCAGTCACGAGGTCGGGCGGCGTCACGAGCCGATGCGGGGCCCACGCCTCGGGCACGCCCAGGTCGCAGTAGATCGACTCGGTACCGACGATGACCGCCGGCGGCGTCACACCGGATCCGCGACGCGCCCCGGCGATCCCCACGTGGAGCACGACGGCTGGCCGATGGACCGCCAGGGCGGCCGCGGTCGCCGCGGCGGCATCGACCGGGCCCACGCCGCAGCGCAACACCAACCAACCTCCAGACGGCGCCAGTTCGCGATCGGTCGCGGCCACCACCAGCACGCGGGCCAGGGTGTCGCCGGAGGGACGCTCGGGAATCACTGTTCGTCAGTCTACGCGGAACCCGCGCCGCGCGAGCGGCACGCGCAAGCGCCGCGCTCAAGCGCCGTGCGTTGACACCCCCCGAACCCATCCTTTACGATCGCCGCTTCGAGCCACTCAGTGTGAGACAGGCGCCAATTCGACGAAGCCGCGGGAACGCGCCGTCACAGGAGCCGCCGCATGGCGATCGCTGAAGGATTCGTCACGACACCAGACGGTGTGCGTCGACGGCAGCTAGCGCAGACGCGCGGTGCGGGCCGTGATGGCCTCGGCCATGGCCTTGTAGCGCTTGGCATCGGCGGCATTCGGCGCCGCCGCGTCACGTATCAGGTCGGCCGCCAGCGTGTCGAGCTCGTCGAGCGAGGCGGCCGAGCGGCCGGCGCGCGTGTCGCCGCGCTCGAGCGCCGCGCGCAGCGTGGTGGCGCGGGCGCCGTCGATCGCCTTGGCGCGTACCAGCTGATCCAGATACGCCTTGGCCACCACGAAGCTCGCGGGCCAGACGTAGCGCGGCTGGTTCTGCGAGTTGAACTCCTCGAAGCGCACCAGGTTGGCGGCGGCGATTTCGTTCTCGCTCAGGTACTCGCTCGGCAGCAGCCGGAACACGTCGATGCCGCGCGAGATCTCGGCGCCGTAGATCTGGCCGTTGTACCAGTACGACGACCAGTAGCCGCCGGTCACGAGCTCGGTGGGATTGATCGGGCCGCGGTCGAAGTAGGCAATCTCGACCGGCGTGGTCGAGTCGGTGAAGTCGAACACCGAGATGCCGCCCTGATACCACGACTGCACCATGAGGTCGCGGCCGGGCACCGGAATCAGCGAGCCGTTGTGGGCCACGCAGTTCTCGGTGTCGGTCTGCGGCGC
>JANORI010000119.1:0-10832 GCA_031415235.1 Acidobacteriota bacterium
CTGCGGCATCGCCGCGCCGTCGTGCCGTGGTTCCGACGCGCCGAAGTGCACGCCGCCGGGGCCGTTCATCACCGCCTGTCCGTAGCCGAACGTCCCCGTGCGCGCCGGCACGGTGGCCACTACGTGGCCGCGCGCGGTCAGCGCCGTGCGCGTCGACTCGGGCACGAGCGCCTCGACCTGCACGTCGCACCCTTCGAAGGTGCCCTTCGTGAAGCGGCCCGCTTCGAGCGCCTGCTGAATCGTCAAGCCGTGGTCGGCGATGTTCGACACGAACTGCGCGTGCGCCTGTCCCTGATTCCACCCGCCCATGATGCCGAAGCCGATCTTCACGTCGCCCTTCTCCATGAAGGCCGGGATGATCGTGTGAAGCGGACGCTTGCGCGGCGCGAGTGTGTTGGGCTGCCCCTTCTCGAGCGAGAACAGGCCCCCGCGATTCTGCAGCATGAAGCCCATGCCTGGCGGCACCATGCCCGAACCGAAGCCGCTGTAGTTACTCTGGATGAGCGACACGATGTTGCCGTCCTGGTCCACGACCGACATGTAGATGGTGTCGTGGCCCTGCGCATCGGTGACGCCGTCGAGGCGCCCCGGTTGCACGTCACACGAGGCCCGCGCCGCATCGATGAGCCCCGCCCGCATCGCCGCGCGCGGCTTGCTCAGCAACTGCGCCACCGGGACGGTCGAGAACCGCGGGTCGCCGACGTGTCGCAACATGTCGGCGTAGGCGAGCTTCTTGGCCTCGATCATCACATGCATGGCGTTCGGGCCATGCAGGCCGTAGTCCGCCATCGGGAAGCGCTCCATCAGGTTGAGCATCATGAGCGCCGCGACGCCCTGCGTACTCGGGCCGATCTCGTAGACGTTCCAGCCGCGATAGGCGGTCTGCACCGGCGTGACCCACTCGGGCTGGTAGTCCGTAAGGTCGGCGGCCGTGAAGGTGCCGCCCTGCTCTTTCGAGATCGCCAGGATGGCCTCGGCCGTGGGGCCAGTGTAGAAACCGCTGCGGCCCCGCTCCGCGATGCGCCGCAGTGAGCCCGCCAGGTCGGGATTCTTGAACACCTCGCCCGCGCGGGGCGCGCGCACGCCATCGACGAGATACGTCTTCTTCGAGTTGGGATGCGCGCTGTGCATCTTGGCGGAACGCGCCCACCCGCCCGCGATCACCTCCGATACCGGGAAGCCGTGTTCCGCATAGTGGATGGCCGGCGCCAGCAGTTCCGGGAACGCCTTGGTGCCAAAGCGCGAGCGCATGGCGTCCCAGCCCGCGACCACGCCCGGGACCGTGACGGAGTAGATGCCGCGCTGCGGCATCTCCGTGATGCCCTTGGAGGCCAGGAACTGGGGCGTGAGGCCAGACGGCGCCCACCCGCTCGCGTTCAGGCCGTGGACGGTGCCGGTCTTGGCTTCGTAGTAGAGGATGAACAGGTCACCGCCGAGCCCGTTGCCGGTCGGCTCCATGAGCCCAATCGTGGCGTTGGCGGCAATCGCCGCGTCGATGGCGTTGCCGCCACGCTCGAGGATCTGCACGCCAGCGCGGGCCGCCAGCGGCTGGCTCGCCGCGACGATGCCGAGGGTGGTGGCCACGACCGACCGGCCGACCAGCGGCCCGGTGGGAGCCGCGCCCTCGCGCTGCGGCAGGCCCTGCACCCGCACACCGATCGCGGCTAACGTCAGCATCAGCCCGGCCACAAGAACGAGCACGTTCCGCATGCGCACCTCCTGAACGCGCGAAGCATACACCCGGGAACGCCGCCGTGGGCGGGATAATCTGGAGCGGTGCCCTCCTTTGTGAGACAGCTCGTCGTGCAGGCGCCGGCCGAGGAGGTGTTCGCCTTCCACGAGCGCGACGACGCGCTGGCCCTGCTCAGTCCGCCCTTCCCGCCGCTGCGCGTCGCGAGCCGCCAGGGCGGCATCCGGGTCGGCGCGCGCGTGGACCTGCGAATCGTCGCGCCTCTGACGCGGTACAATTCCGTCGTCCGCGCCCCGGCGGTGGAGGTGATCCATGCGTACGTGTCTGCCGGCCGTGCTTGCCACGGCGTTCGTCCTCGCCGCGCTGCCGCCCCTGGCTCACGCGCAGTCCACGCCACGTAACGACCTGCCGCAGCCGTACCGGACCACGCGCGACTGGGGCCAGTTGCCACCGGGCGTGAAATGGGCCGCCGTCACCGCGATTGAACCCGCGCCCGACGGCACGATCTTCGTGGTGCACCGCTGCGTGAACAACTCGTGCGAAGGGCGGACCGAGCCGCCCATCCTCGTGTTCGACAAGGCCGGACGCCTGCTGCGCAGCTTCGGCCAGGGGATGTTCAACTTCCCGCACGGCGGCATGGTCGACCGCGCCGGCAATTTGTGGATGACTGACGCGCGCGGCGGCAACGGCATCGGCCACCAGGCCATCAAGCTCAGTCCGCAGGGCAAGGTGCTGATGACGCTCGGCACCAAGGGCGTCAGCGGCACCGGGCCGGCCCATTTCGATCAGCCGACCGACGTCGTCGAGGCCCCCAACGGCGACCTGTTCGTGAGCGACAGCCACCGCGAGGGCAAGAACAACCGCGTGGTGCGCTTCGCGAAAGACGGCAAGTACGTGAGCGAATGGGGCACTAAGGGCACCGGCCCTGGCCAGTTCAGCGAGCCGCACACGATGGCGATGGACTCACGCGGCCGGCTCTTCGTGGGCGACCGCGAGAACAACCGCATTCAGATCTTCGATCAGCGCGGGACGTTCCTGGAGGAATGGCGGCAATTCGGACGTCCGAGCGGCATCGTCATCACCACGGACGACACGATCTACGTGGCCGACTCGGAGTCGGGCGGTCGTGATACCGGCGCGCACGAACTGCCCGCCATCAAGAAGGGCATCCGCATCGGCAGCGCGAAGACGGGCGCGGTCACGGCCTTCGTCGAAGACCTGGAGCCCCTGGCCGTGGAGCACGCGGGCGCAGAGGGGGTGGGCGTGGATGCCGACGGCAATATCTACGGCGGCGTGGTGCGCCGGCAGATGCTCGAGCGCCATGTGAGACAGTAGAGCGGATGTCCGCGCGCGTTCTGGTGATTACCAGCGAACTGCCGTGGCCGCTCAATACCGCGGCCACATCCGCTCCTTTCACCTGCTGCGGGCCGTGGCCCGGCGTTTCGACCTTCGCGTGATTGCGGGCGTTGACACGGCGGACCACCCGGGGCTGGCGGTGATGCGCGACCAGGGCATGACGGTACTGCCGGCCGTCACCGGTCCCCGGCGGCCCGTCGCGGAAGCCGCGCGCGCAGCTCGGGCCACGCTCGGCGGCGAGCCCTACGTGATGTTCCACCGCCACAATCGATCGGCGATGCGACGCACCATCACCCAAGCGCTCACGGATGCCCCGCCCGACCTCGTGTATCTCGATCACTTGGACCCCTACGCCTTCCGGCCCCTGTTCCCTCAGGCGCGCATCCTCGTGGACTGTACGGCCGGCTCGCCCAGCGGGTGGCCACGGAACGCGCGGGGGTCGCTGGTCGGTATCTGGCCCGCGAGGCTCGGCTGCTCGGCCGCATGGAAGCCCGAGCGGCGCGTGATGCTCGAGCGGTCATGGCCGTGTCGGCGGAGGAAGCCGGGCAGTTCCGGCTGTTGGGCGCGGCGGACGTCACGCTCGTTCCCAACGGCATCGACTGCGCGGCCTACGAGCATCTGCCGGTGGGACGCACGCCGAGTCCGCCAGTGCTGGTCTACGTCGGCGCACTCTCCTGGGTGCCAAACGCGGTGCTGGCCGACTACCTCGCTCGCACCGTACTGCCCGACGTACGACGGGTGCATTCCGAGGCGGTACTGAAACTGGTCGGACGGGATCTCGGCGAACAGGCGTGCGACGCCACCACACAGACGTTAGGATGACGTCTTCCCCGCCGTGACTCGCTTCCCCTTGCAGCTTCACCCGGGAGGGTCCCATGACCGACGACGCCGAGAGCGTAGACCGCCTGAACGCCGTGGGTGTGCTGACCCGTCGCGAGATCGAGGCGCGCATCCTGGCGCCCGTGGTCGACGCGCTCGGGCGGCGGTTCGGCCGCGACGAGGTCGTGGCCATCGTGCGCGACGTCGTCGCAGGCATCGCGCGCGAGCAAGGCCGCGCCATGGCCGCGAGCCGTGGGGACGCATCGCTCGGCAGTTTTGCGGAGACGCTTGGCCCCTGGACGAAGGACGACGCACTGCGCCTGCAAGTCATCGACCAGTCGCCCGGGCACCTCGCCTTCGACGTGACCCGGTGCCGCTACGCCGAGATGTATCGCGCGCTCGGCATCCCTCAACTGGGCGAGGTGCTGTCGTGCCAACGCGACGCCGCGCTCATCGAGGGCTTCAATCCGGATGTGACACTGACGCGCACGCAGACGATCATGCAGGGCGCCACGTGCTGCGATTTCCGCTATCGGAAGGGCGTCAGAGACTAGAGGACAGAGTTCTGGCCGTTGGCGCTCGCACTCGTACTCGCCGCCTCTCGCGGGCGATGATGGGTGGCGCGGGCCACGAGCGCGAGCGCTCTCGCCACGTCATAGGTGGTCGCCACGACCAGTGCACCGGCAAGTCCATAGGGCGCACGTCCCCTGGTGCGCCGCCACATGACCACCGCCCTCGCAAGGAGCGGCGCCAGCATCACGACCGCGGCCGAGGCCGCGACGACCTGCCCTGCGCGTGATCCTGACATCGCACCAGCAGCGCCCGCCATGGCCAGCCCAAACGCCCCGAGTTGGACCGCGGGAGTGAGCGCGCTCAGCGAGGTGCGGAGCGAGAGCGGACGCTCGCGGAGGCTGACCCGCATGTTGTCGCGCCCTCGCCACAGTTCACTGCGGTAGAGCCGTCT
This sequence comes from Acidobacteriota bacterium, assembly GCA_031415235.1. Taxonomy (GTDB): domain Bacteria; phylum Acidobacteriota; class Vicinamibacteria; order Vicinamibacterales; family UBA2999; genus CADEFD01. Next base: position 4,830 of record JANORI010000119.1, read on the forward strand.
CAGCGTGGTCGGGTCGCCGTGATGGGTGCTGCGCATGCCGGGCTCGTTCACCACGGCCCAACCGGCTCCTCGCAGTCGGAAGCACAGGTCGACGTCCTCGCAGCTTTCGAGGGACTCGTCGAATCCGCCGACGGCCACAAAAGCCTCGCGCCGCACCACGAGGTTGCCGGCGCCGAGCCATGCGGTGGGGCCGGGTGCGGCGGTGTGGTCACGGAATCCGTCGTACCAGCGCTGCACCCACGTGCCCTGCTCCGGTCCACGGTACTGCGCACCCACGGCGCCGACGCCTGGCGGTGCCACCGCCGCTCGGGCTGCCGCCAACCACCCGGCATCAAGCGTGTGGTCGGCGTCGACGAAGGCCACGAGTTCGCTCGACACCGCTCGAGCGCCCTGGTTTCGCAACGACGCCACGTTTGGGATCGATCGCGCCAAGGCGAGGACCTTTGCGCCTCCGCCCGCGGCCACGCGAGGGGACGCATCGTCACTGCCATGATCGACCACCACGACCTCGACTTCGCCGTCGCGCGGCAGGCTGGCCAAACAGGCGGCCAGACGCACCGCGTCGTTGTGCACCGGGATGATGAAAGCGACGGACTGATGCACGTGGAATCTAGCCCTGAGTCGGCCGAGAGGACATCGACATGAATGGTAACGTACGTTGTTCGTCCGCACGCGGCACGCGGCTGGAGACTCGCCAAGCCGCTCGGTTCATGCGCTCGCGAGGTTTACGGCTGTCACGCCGCCGCCCGCCTGGTGAACGCCACGATCGCATCGGCGGCACGCGCCACTCCGCCGGCGTCACGAAACGACTGGCGGACCGACGCGGTCCGGGTTCGGAAGCGGTCGTCACCAAGCACCTGACGCACCGACTCGCGCAGGGTGTCGACCGTGACCGCCTCCTTCACCAGACACAGTCCCGCCCCAAGGTGCGCCACCTGGCGTCCCACGATGGCCTGCTCGCCCATCTGCGGGGTGACCACCACCGGCACGCCGTACGCGAAGCTCTCGCTGACGCTGTTCATGCCGCCGTGCGTCACGAAGGCCTGCACGCGCTGCAGCACCGCCAGTTGTGGCACATCTGAGGCCACGACGAAGTTCGGCGGCACCGGTCCAAGCTCTTCGAGCGAGACGTTCGGTCCCGTAGACAGGATCACCTGATAGTCCTCGGCTGCACACGCCTCGAAGCAGAAACGCCTTGCTCATGTGACGCAGCTTCGCGAGCACGCGCTTGCCGCTCTTGGGCCGCACGCCGTGGGCCAGGCCGAACGCGAGCACATGTCGATTGAACGCGAACGTGCTGACGGAGGTCACGACGGGGACGTTCAGGATCGTGCCGAGCCACCGGCCCCACGGAGCGACTGAATCCGTCAGGATGTAATCGGGATGCTCGCGGCGACAGGCGTCGAGCTCCGTCGCGAGCACGCGCGCCGACGTGCGCATGAGCAGCCACGACAGCTCGTCGGTCTGCGAGGGCAGCTGGCTCAGGTCGGCCAGAAACGCGTCTCGATAGGGGCGATACCGGGCGGCTGTGCTGGCCACCTGTCCGGCGAAGCGATCGGTGGCGTAGTAGCTCGGTCCGGGCCACACACGAGACCATATGGATTGTTCACTGTCGATCCGTCAGCCCTGACACGCCGGTGCCGATGAGCGACGAGACGACCGGCGTGCCGGCCAGGACGGACGCTGGCGTCAGCACGCCGGCCGCGGCTTTCAAGAGCTCGCGCCGGTTCATCGGGGCTCCATCGCCGTCGCTACGCCCCCAACTGGCTGGCCAGATCGTTGAAGTCAGTCGCTGAGATGTCGACCCCGTCGGCCTTCATGTCGGGCTTCCCCTTGGGCCCATACTCGAGCGGCCGGGTCACAAACGCGGTCCGCAGACCGACCGCCTTGGCCGCGCGCAGATCGCCCACGTGCGCCGCGACCATCATGACGTCGGCCGGCGTGAGGTCGAGGAAATCAGCGGCAGACTGATACACCTCGCGATCGGGCTTGTAGTGACGCGCGAGTTCGGCACCCAGGATGCAATCCCACGGCAAGGCGGAATGTTTCGCCAGGTCGGTCATCAGCGAGATGTTGCCGTTCGACAGCGGTGCGATAATGAATCGCGCCTTCATGCGCGTGAGCCCGGCAACCGCGTCCGGCCAGGGTCGCAGTCGATGCCACGCCCTATTGAGCGCGTCGACCTCAGCGCCCGACAGCCCCGTCATGCGGAAGTCGACGAGGAGCGTGTCGAGCGTCATGCGATGCAGGCGATCGAGCGTGGTCCACGGCAGCTCGCCCGTGCGGACACGGTTCATGCTCGGCCCGTACCCGGCACGCCACGCGTCGGCAAACGCCGCCCCGTCAACGGTCAGCCCTTTCCGCTTGGCCAGCGCATCGACCTCCTGCGTCACTGATGTGCGCCAATCGACGACCGTGCCGAAAGTGTCGAAGACCAGCGCCTTGACCGAGGCGAGCTCCGGACGCAGCCGGTCCGCGGCCTGCACCAGGCCGGAGGCCGCCGCAGGGCCCACGCCGTCCCCTGTGCCGAACATCGCGACGGCCCCTGCCGTCAGGAAATCGCGACGTGAGGATGTGACGCGTGAATGGAGCATGATTCCCCCTGCACAAAATTCTTCCTCGAGCCGTCGGTTGCGCACGAGCCACAGAGTAATGCGTGGACTTGGATGGGGGCAAGGGGCATGCGGGGTATGATCAGGACCGATGGAGGCAACCAAGACACCGCTCGCGATTCCTTCTGACTGGCTGGCGGATTTTGAAGCCGCCTCCCGGCGACCGCTGCCGCTTCGTCTTCGCTACGCGTTCATTCATACCCACAAACCTGGACTCGACGACGGCGGATTTCGCACGTTCGACACGTTGGCCGACTACCGAACCTGGTGCGAACGTCAGTTGCCTGCGTGGCTTGGCTATGGCCGGGTTTGAGTACCGTCAAGCCCTCGAGATTCGAGACGCCTTCGCACGACACGACGTGCGGTACCTCTTCATCGGCAAGTCCGGCGCGATCCTGTTGGGGTATCCAGACACGACCCAGGATGCCGACCTCTTCCCTGAACGCTCGCCCGGCAACGGCCGCGCTCTCGTGGCGGCCCTCCGCGACCTCGCGTTTTCGTTGACGGAGGGCGAAGCCGCTGAGATCGAGCGTGGCAAGGATTTCGTCCAGATCCGTAGCGGTCCGTTCGACGTCGATCTCGTCTTCGCGCCTGACGGGATCGAGCGCTTCACCGACGCCTGGGCCCGACGGATCGACGTCGAGGGATTTCCGGTGTGTCATCCCGACGACATCATTGCCAGCAAGGCGGCCGCCAATCGCGTAAAGGACCGCGAAAGCCTCCCGCGTTTGAGGGCCTTTCGCGACTACTGGGTCGCCCGGCAGAAGGTCTAGCGAGCCCGCGGTGCGGTTCCGCCGCGCCCTGCGGACGAACTCGAGGCGTCTACGCGGTTCTCGCGCACGCGTCGGGTCGGCTTCCGACCACTTCTGATGCCGGCGCTCACGCCGATGTGGCCGACAATGTCGTATGGTCCGAGGGCCCACCGGCAGCGGGCTCGCCCGCCAGCGCGTGGTCGTCGTGCAGGGCTGGTTCGGCGAGTTGCAGTCACGAGTGCCCGCCACCACCTACTAGCTCGGCGTCCGGTCCATCTGCTGCAGCGCCGTCACGCCGCTGCGCATGCCCAGCAGCCAGATCGCGACGCTCATCACCGCCGCGGTGCCAAACGACACAGCCATCATCCACTGCTGCGGGCTGGTCAGCGGCCGGTTCCGCGTCTGCGCGAACAGATACACCGACGACGGCCAGCCGAGCAGCCCAATCATCAGCAGCACGTAGAGCACGGCGAGCACCATGAAAGCGACGCCGCCGTACGAGCCGGCCACCTGGCTGGGGTTGTCGGCGGCAAATCGCGGATAACGCGCGCCGAGGCCGGCGGCGAGACCCACGAGCGCAAAGGCCATGAAGGCCACGGCCACCGCGGCCACCTGCTTCAGAAACGGGTCGCTGCCCAGGAACTCGTTGCCCGCAATGGTCAGGCACTCGGTCAACAGCAGCACCGGCACCAGACCCGTCCAGAACTTCGACCACAGGAAGTCCTTCAGCGAGATCGGCGCCGTGCGAATGATCCAGAAGGCGGCCCCCTCCGCGGAGACCGCGGGGAACACGAAGCGCACCGTCACGGTGGCCATCACGAAGCCCGCCATGCCCAGGTTCAGGAATGCGTAGACGTTCTTGATCACGCTGCTCATGTAAGGAATCCGGTCGAGATCGAGCACGCGGAAGTTATAGAGATACACGAGCACGAGTGCCACTAGCAGCAGGAGCTGCGACCACTGGCTCACGTCGCGCAGGAACACCTTCAGATCCTTGACGAACAACTGCCGGCGCACGGGCGAGCACGGCAGTAGCCGTGCCACGCCGTCGATCAGTCGCCACTCCGCAAAGCGCGCCTTCCGGGCCTCCTGCGATTTGCTGTAGCCGGCGAAGTGCCATTTCTCGAACGCCGCGGCCAGGCCGATTGTGACGGCGGCGGCCGTCGTCCAGAGCGCGATCACGTGCAGCCAGTCGCTCCCTCCCTGCAGACTCGCGAAGATCGCTTCGCCGGCCCAGAACGACGGCAGAAGCGGCGTGACGGGCGACTGCAACGTGGCGAAGAAATCGGTCACGACCGGCATCGACTCCACCCGCAGCAGGCGCTCGGGCTGGATCACGCGCAACAGGATGACCAGGCTCGTGGCGAACACGAGACCCATCAGCATCAGGATGTCGCGGGCGCGTTTAGCGGGAAACGCGTTCACGAGCATCAGCGTCAGCGCGGTGCCCAGGCCCACCGGAATCACGACAAACGGCGCCACCGTCAGCGTGGCCACGGCCACAAACGACCACGGCGCGCACTTGGCGATGCCCACGCCCGCCAGCACCGGCACCAGGAAGACCACGACCATCCAGCCGGCCTGCCCGAGCGTACGGGCAAAGCGCGCCATGAACACCCGCCGGGGCGATACGGGTGCCACCATCATCAGCCGCAGGTCGTCCGAGAGAAAGAACGTGGACAGCGCCGACACGACGCCGCTGAAGGCCAGGAACGACAAGAACGTCAGGAAGAGCCATGAGAGGCCGATGCGGATCAGGTAGTCGCCAAGCTCCGCGTACTGGGCGGCCTGGTAGGTGACCCAGAACGCGCCCGCCACGAGGGCCGCCATCACGCCCAGGCTCAGCGCGCCGAAGACCAGCGCGCGCAGGAAGTCGCCTCGCTCACGCCGTCGGGCACGGTTGCGCGATGCCCACCACGCAGGCAGCAGCAGGAATGGGAAGGCCCGCGGCGCCCGAACCCCGATCGCGTCGGCCGCCATCACACGATCTCGTCGATTTCCTGCAGGCCGCTGCCGCCGGTGAGCTTCAGGAACACGGCGGTCAGCTCGTTGTTCTCGCCCGGATCAGCGGTGGCCCGCAGTTCGGCCACCGTGCCGTGGGCGATGATTCTGCCCTCGAGGATGATGCTGATGATGTCGCACATCTCCTCGGCCACCTCGAGTGTGTGGGTGCTCATCAGAATGGCCACGCCGCGTTGGCTCATCTTGCGGAACACGTCCTTGATGAGCCGCGCACCGCGCGGATCGAGGCCGACCATCGGCTCGTCCACGAGCACAGCCTTGGGTCGATGCAGAAACGCCGCGCTCATCACGAGCCGCTGCTTCATGCCGTGCGAGAAGCTCTCGACCAGCTCGTGGCGCCAGCGTGCCAGCTCGAAGAGGTCCAGCATCTCGCCGATGCGGGTGTCGACGGCGGCATCGTCCATGCCGTAGAGCCCGCCGTGAAAGCGCAGGAACTCGCCCGCGGTGAGCTTCTCGTAGATGAACGGCCGGTCTGGAATGAAGCCGAGGGCCGCCTTCGCGGCTTCCGGTGCTACGGCCGTATCGTGGCCGTCGACCAGGATGCGGCCGCTCGTGGGCTTCAGCAGGCCCGCGATCATGCGGATGGTCGTCGTCTTGCCGGCGCCGTTGGGTCCGAG
>JANORI010000120.1:0-2754 GCA_031415235.1 Acidobacteriota bacterium
CCCGGGGAGCCGCCGCACGTGCTGGCCGCTGAAGTGGATGCCATTCTCGAGCGGCTGGCCGCGGCCGACCCCGCGTTTTCCGCGCAGGCCACCTCGCTCTTCGGCCGGCCGCCGTACGAGGTCGACGCGGCCCATCCCCTGCCAGTGGCGTTGGTGACCTGCGCCCGCGCCGTAGGCTGCCGCGCACACACCATTGGCATGAGTTTCTGGACCGACGCCGCCGTACTCGGCGAGGCGGGCATTCCGTCAGTCTTGTTCGGTCCGGCCGGGGCGGGCCTCCACGGCGTGGAGGAATGGGTCGACCTGGCGAGCGTGCGTCAGTGCCGCGATGCGCTCGCGGGTCTGATTCGCGACTGGTGCCGCTAGTCGCGCAGGATGGCTTTCACCACGAACGCCACGTTGGCCGGACGTTCGCCCAGGCGCCGCATGAAGTACGGGAACCACTGCTTGCCAAACGGCACGGACACGCGGACGCGGTAGCCCTCGGCCAGCAGGGCCGCCTGCAGGTCGCGGCGGATCCCGTAGAGCATCTGGAACTCGAATCGTTCGGGCGGCAGCATGCACTCCCGCGCGTGCGCCTTGACCGCGTCGATCATCGCAGGATCGTGCGTGGCGATGGCCGGATAGGGGTTGCGATCGAGCAGGCGCCTGGCCAAGTCGATGAACGCCGTGTCGACGTCGCGCATGTGCTGATGCGCCACCGTCTTGGGTTCGCGATACGCGCCCTTCACGAGACGCACACGCACGCCGAGCGCGTTCAGCCGGTCCACGTCGCCGGGGCTGCGCAGCAGGCACGACTGAATCACCGTGCCCACGTCGCGGCTGCCGAGTGCCCACAACGTGTTGATCACGTCGAGTGTGGCATCGGTATAGGGCGAGTTCTCCATGTCGACGCGCACGAAGAACCCGTGGGCGCCAGCCAGCTCCAGGATGCGGCGCAGGTGGTCGAGGGCGGTCGCCCGATCGACGTCGAGCCCGAGCTGCGTGAGCTTCAGCGAGAGATTGCGCTCGACGCCCGATGCCACAATCCGCGCGATGATGGCCAGGTAGTCGCGCGTGGCGGCGTCTGCCAGTTCCAGCGTGGCCACGCTTTCACCAAGATAGTCGAGCGACACGCCGAAGCCGCGGGCGGCGAGCGAACGGGCGGCGTCGATTGCTTCGTCCACCGATTCGCCTGCGATGAAGCGGCGGGCGAAGCCCGACGTCGGCGCCATGCCGTAGCGCGAGGCGAGACGGCGCAACGGCCACACGCGTGCCAGGCCGTGGAACACCGCTTTCGACGTCGCGGCGATCATCAAGCTCTCGGCGCGGGTGCGGGCAGCAGGTGTTCGATCGTGCGCGCGTAGTAGCGTAACAAACCGCGCTCGCGCACCCGAAACAAGCCGGCCTCGCGCGCGATGATGCCTCGGTCTTCGAGCGGACCGGCGGCCGCCGCGATGACCGCGGCCGACGTGCGCGCCTCGAGATTGGCGCCCGCCGCGATGAGCGGCTCGAGCATTGCGTCGATGCGGCCGGCCAGCTCGGTCTCGGGAATCGATGGACCCATGGCCGCGGCCATCAGGGCCGTGGGCAACACCTTCACCTGGCGGCCAATGCGGTCCATGACGAGATGGCCGAGATCGAGCACCGAACGCCTGGTCTCGCCGGTGAACCCGTCGACCGGGATCGGCTCGCCGAACGTGACGAACGCGCGACTGCGGTAACCCACCGCGTAGCGCACCATCTCGGCCACCTCGCGGCTGAACGCACGCTGACGCCTCTTGACCTTCTGCCGGGCCAGCACGTGATCTTCGAGGACCAGGTCGTAGGCGATTGACACGGGCACGATGACCAGATTCGGCTGGCCCGACTGCAGACAGGCGGTGAACAGCCCGGTCTTGGGCGACTTCAATTCACCGCTGTAGCTCCGGCCGCCTTCGGGATAGAAGAAGAAGTCCTGCGCCTTGAGCAGTTCGGCCACATAGGCCTTGAGCGTGATGTGGTACGCGGGGTCCTTCGTGTTGCGGCGGATGGGCAGGGCACCGGTGACGTGCCGGTGAATCAGGCCGAGCGGACCGCCGAAGAGATTGATGCCCGCGGCGATGATCGGCGGCTTCATGCCGGCGGCGTCGAGCGCCAGCAGCTCGAGCAGGTAGTCCATGTGGCTGCGGTGGTTCGAGGCGTAGACGAGGCGGCAGCCGCGTGCCGCGGCCGCGTGCGCGTGCTCGATGTGTTCGTCGATCCGCTCCAGCTTCCGAAGAATCGGAAAGAGGGGATACTCGAGCGCGCGGTACCACTCGTAGCGCTGCGTCGTGCGCAGCTCGCCGAGGTAGCCCTCCACTCTGGCGCGCGCCTGGTCGCCACTGACGCCGTGGCTGCCCTCGAGGTACCTGGCCACTTCGGGACGGGCAAAGACGGCCTGCGCAATCTCGTCGGTCGTCATTGCGGCTGGTCCATGGCGTGGCAGATCGCCGTCGCGAACTCGGTGGTGGTCGCTGTGCCGCCGATGTCGCGCGTGCGCACCGAACCGGCCAGCACCGACGAGACCGCGCGCATGACGCGTCCCGCAATCGCGTCTTCGTTCAGATGGTGCAGCATGAGCACCCCTGAGAGCAGCAGCGCCAGCGGGTTGGCCAGATCCTGCCCGGCGATGTCTGGGGCGCTGCCGTGCACCGCTTCGAACACCCCGACCCCGTCGGCGCCGAGGTTGGCGGCGGGCACGACGCCCAGCCCTCCCACCAGACCCGCGCACAGGTCGGACACGATGTCGCCGTA
>JANORI010000121.1:0-2290 GCA_031415235.1 Acidobacteriota bacterium
GACGGGTTGACCGCCCCGGCGCCCTGCGCCAGGCCGTGATACGGCGTCCCGGCGCCGTCAACCACCAGCTGCCCGTGGCCGCCGATGGGTTGATGTTGCGCACCACGTCGAGCGCGCCGCGCGCATTCAGCTCGCCTGCACCCTGCGTGAGACGGTCGGACGAGGCACCGAGGTCGTTCTTGACGTCGGTCGACGTGAACTGCAGGATGGCTTTGATGGCGTTGGGCGTCAGGTACGGCCGGGCGTAGCCCGAGCCGTAGTACCCCATCTCCAGGTTGACCTGCTGCATGGCCGCCACGGTGGCCGCGACGGCGGGCGCTGCCATGCTCGTGCCCGAGAGGCGCAGGTAGTCGTAGAGGCCCGTCGAGGTCGAGGCCACCCGGAAGTTCTGGTAGGTCCCATAGAGGGTGCTGATCGTATCGGCGAGCGAGACGATGCGGTGCCCGGGTGCGACGAGATCGGGTTTCGCGAAGCCGTCGTACCAGCTCGGCCCGCGCGAGCTGTAGCTCGTGACGCGGTCGTCAGCGCGCGAGACCGTGCCGCGCGTGTCGACCGCGCCCACGGTAATTGCCGACGGCGCGTTGCCGGGCGACGAGATGCCGGCGTAGCCGACCAGACCCGTCGTCGGGTTCGTCCCGAAATTGCCGGCCGACGATACCACCGTGATGCCCGCGCGCACGGCGGCTTCCACGGCCTGCACGAGCGGGTCGGTTGCCGCCGGTTCGAACACCGGGTGGCCGAGCGAGAGGTTGATGACGCGGATGTTGTGCTGCGCCCGGTTGGCGACCGCCCACTGGATGGCCGCGACGACGTTGCTCACGTTACCCTGACCCTGGGCGTTCAGCACGCGCAGGCCGATGAGGTTCGTGAGGCCTGCGACGCCCTGATACGACTGGGTGTATCCGCTCAACGCGCCGTTGCCGGCGATGATGCCGGCCACGTGGGTCCCGTGACCGTAGCCGTCGACCGGCGTCACCGCGGCGCCCGCCGGGTTCACCGTGAAGTCACGGAACGCGACGATGCGGCCGCTGAGGTCCGCGCGATTCGCGATGCCCGAGTCGATGACCGCAACGCCAATGCTGTAGCCGTCCTCGTAAGGGGTGCCGGCCACCGCCGAGTTGTAGGTGACGATGCCGACGGTCGGTTGCAGGGACGTCTGCGGCGTGGTGACCTGTTCACCGGAGACCTCTGCGTCTTCCGATACCGACAGCACGTTCGGGTGTTCGGCCAGTCGCGCCGCCTGGCGCGGCGTCATTTGGAGCGTCAGAGCCTCGATGAGGCCGTGTTCGCCCTTGAGGCTTGCGCCGTACTTGGCGAGTAGCGTCTTGGCGAAGCCCCGCTTGCCGGGCTCGACCCGCACGATGACCGTGACCAGGGTGTCGGGCTTCTCGCGAAGCGCACGGCGCACCTGGCGGTCCATCTGCTGGGCCTCCACAAGCGCGGGTGCCGCCAGCGCGGCGAGGGCAGCCAGCAGGACGGCCACGGCCTGGCGCCCCCAGACCAGCTTGGCGCGCTGGTCAGAGGAACCTGGCACAGGCCTGCGAGCGCCCGCCGCCGTCGTCGCACTGTCGAGTTGATGTCTCACGATTGGACCTCGCTGTTGCTGGCGCGCCGACGGCCTCTTGCCGGGACGTCACGACCTAGCCAACAGCAACCGGTCTGCCAACGCTCGCGACTGCGTCTAAGTGACTGACTGGAAAGGCCATCGCCCCGATTGCCCGGGGCGAGTCATTGGCGCCTGCTGTGCCGTCTCGCTACAGTCAAAAGCGGGGGTTCCGCCCGCGGGTCCGCGTTTCGCCGCCAGATGGGGTACGAATCCGGCCAGGAGTGCACGCTTCAAGCATTGGGAATGTGGCTTGGCGGGACGCTGTCGTCGTACGGCACACGGTGTACGACTTCGGCACAGCGCTCGGCACGGCGGGAGCGGCCGCCTCGGTAGTGGTCTAGTTTCAAATAGGCATTCGTGCTTGCACGGCCAAGGTGGCACGCGCCATGCTTAGCGCGCTGCCGCGCCAGCGCATCAAGCGCGTGGTTCCGAGGCGGCCGATGCCGAGGAAAGCGATGACCATCGCGATTGGTGTACTGGCGCGAGACGGCCTAGTGATCGCGGCTGACACGGAAGAGTCTGACGGATTTCTTAAAACGACGACGTCGAAGGTCAAGCTGAATATCCGCTTGCAGGCAGACCAGGTGGCGGCGCAGCTTCCCGGTGGCGCGGTGGCGCGGTCAACGGCGGTGTGCGCAGTTACCGGCGCTGGTACGTCGAGCCTGATCGAGAGTCTTGGGGATA
>JANORI010000122.1:0-2430 GCA_031415235.1 Acidobacteriota bacterium
GCCTAACGAAAAAAGGATTTGTGTCGCGCGAAGCGGCGACACAATCCTGGGTTGGACGAAATCCGGGCACGAGCGTTGCGAGTGGAGTTCTTCTCGCGTGTCAGCGAGTGACACGGGTGCGGTGAGCCGTCGGGGTGGACGATCACACGAGGTCCGTCGGTGCCGTGGGCATGAATGTGAGCGGCGTGCTGGAGGTGCCACGGCGCCGGGAACGTGAGGGCCCGGGCGATCGGCGACACGACGCCGCTCACGGCCGATCGGCGTGTGGAGACAGGCGGGAGCGGACGGCGTCAGCAGGGCGTGCTCATGGCGGCCGGCTCCACGACGGTCGGAGCACGGCGATGACGATCACCGTGCCCACGCGACAGTGCGGACACCGCGGGAGGTCGCCGAGGGATGACGCGCGCGCGGGCTCGGGGGCGGGCGGCGCGGCGATCACGATGAGGGCCGTCAGCAGGACTCGCGCCCGGGTACGATCCGCGCGATGCGCCGCACTCCAGCGACCGTAGTCGCGGACTGTGGCGCAGCCGCGTGGCAGGACGTGCTGGAGGCACCGCTCGAGACACTCGACGCCGGTGAGCGTGACGCGGCGCGTCTCGTGCGTCCGATTGTCCTGAGAGCGAAACGTCACGTCGTCATCGGTCATCGTCTCCAGTCGACGGTTGGCGATCGCGATGCGGAACACCTACCGACCGAGATAGTCGAGCACCCGGTGTCCACGACCCGCGGGTTGCGCATGCACGACCCACGGCGTGGTCCACACGGCGGGCGTCACGTGGTCGAGTAACCCCGCGCGCCGAAGCCCGGCGCACACCTTCGCGCGAACGAGGACGGACAGCGCCTGCACGGGGACGAGGAACGCGGGATTCTTCGGAGCGATCCACTGCGTGCCGTCGGGCGACAGACCGCCCGCTGTGACGAGCAGATGGACGTGGGGATGGTACCGCATCGCGCGCGTCCAGGGGTGGAGGACGGCGAGACAGCCGACCTGCGCGCCGACGTAGCGCGGATCGGCGGCGAGGCGTTGGAGGGCGGCCGCCGCGCGACGCATCAGGACGCCGTAGACGACGCGCTGGTGCGCGAACGCGCGCGCGCGCAGATCGCGCGGCAGGGTGAAGGTCACGAGAGAGTACGGGCACGGCAAGAGCGGCGCCCGTTGCGTCTCGAGCCAGCGCTCGGTGCGCGGTCCGTGACAGGTCGGGCCATGCCGATTGCCGCAGGAGTGAGAGCGGAACACCTGCCGGTCGCAGTGATCGCACTGCGTGAGGTGGCCACCACAGTACGCAGTCCGGCACGCCGCGAGATCCCGCAGGACTCGCGCCTGGCTGGGGAGCAGACGGTCCCCGACGAGGGCGCGATACGCCGCGCCGTGGAGGCGGATGATCTCCGCCACCGCAAGCATGCCGGCCTCGATCCGATCAGAGGCCGGACATCAGGTCGTTGCGCGGATCGGTCAGCGTGGCCCGCCCGGCCGACGTCAGGTGCGTGGAGATCTGCGTCGTGCGCACGCGCCGGTGGCCGAGCATGTCCTGAATGACCCGGAGACGCACCCCCGCTTCATGGAGATGGGTCCCGTACGAATGTCTCAGGGTGTGCCCGCTGGCGCGTGTGGCCATCCCGGTCTTCCGCCACGCACGACGAAACGCGCGCTGGAGACTGCTGCGCGTGACCGGCCCGCCCTGGTGCGCCAGGCTGTGCTGGAGCCCGCGACGCGTCGGGGCCGGGACGAGCCACTCGCGCGACCGAGGGGTGCGCCCGTAGTCGCGCAGCCGCGGGAGGAGCGGCGCCGGCCGCGGCACATCGCGGTCGCGGGCGCCCTTGCCGTGAATGTGGCGCAGCATCCGGCCACTGTCGATATCGGCCATCTGGATCCGCGCGCCTTCGCGCAACCGCAGGCCGCCCGCGTAGATCGTCGTCAAGCACTCGCGGTAGACGCGGATCCGCACCAGGGCGCGCACCTGCCGCACCTCGTCGCGGCTGAGCACCGAGGGCAAGCGCGTCGACGGCGCGGGCCGCACGCATCGGAGCGTCGGCCACGGCTGGTGCAACGTCTGCGCGTACAGGAACCGGATCGCGCACAACGCGATCGTGGCGGTCGTCCGAGCGACCGGCTTCTCGTTCGCCAAGTACAGGACGTACTGGCGCACATGCTCCTCGGTGAGCTGCGCCGGGCTGGTGTGGCACTGCGCGGCGAGTTGGCGGACGGCGGCGACGTCGCACTCCTGGGTCCTTGCGGACACCCCCCGGAGTTGCAGATCCTCCAGCATCCGTTGACGTCAGGGCGTCATGCGGTCTCTCCTTCCGGGGAGCGGGGTTTCGGAACGCTCCCCGGAGGAGATCTTCACGCGCTTCGTCGCGACGACGGTGGGAGAAACCGACGGTCAGTATCGACGTCTTGATCTATCCGCCGCAGGCGGATTTAGTCCAACA
>JANORI010000123.1:0-6929 GCA_031415235.1 Acidobacteriota bacterium
GTCGCCCGACCAGGCGTCGAGCATCATGGCCTCCACGCTGATGTCGCCCCTACTCGGGTCGCTCTTCCTGATGGCCATGCTGTCGGCGATCATGTCGACGGTGAACTCGATTCTGCTCGTGACCGGAGGCGCGTTCGCGCACGATCTCTACAAGCGCCTCATCAATCCTGTAGCGACCCAGCAGCGTCTGGTGTGGGTGAACAGGCTGTCGATCGTGGCGCTCGCGATCATCCCGTTCTGGATGGCCACGCTGAAGCTCGGCGACGTGCAGGCGATTGTGATCGAGCAGGCCAAGTTCATCGCCAGCTTCTTCTTCGTGCCGGTCGTGTTCGGGCTCAACTGGCGGCGCGGCACCAAGCAGGGCGCCATCTGGAGCATGGTCGTTGGATTTGCGGCGTGCCTGACCTGGACGTTCACCCTGCAGCGCAGCTTCGCCAGCCACGGCATCGACTCGGTGGAGGTGGGCGTCGTGCTGAGCGCGCTGACGTTCGTGGTGGTGAGCCGCCTCACGCCCCCCACGCCCGACAAAAATCTCGCCGTGTTCTTCAACACCCTCCAGGGGTCTGACTCCTCTGGAACGAAAACTGCCCAAGACTGATGCCAGCGGGGGTCAGACCCCTTCGGCGGAGACAGAGACGTGTTCAAAGACGATGCGCTTGAAACCGCCGCGCGGGATGCCGTGCGGCTCGACGAACCCCGCGTGTTGCTCGAACGGTTCATCACCCTGGTGCGCGAGTCGGGCACGGCCGACGAAGAGACGGCCGGCCGCTACCTCGTGAGCCGACTGCAGGCGCTCGGCGTGCCCGTCACGCTGCACACGCCGGAACTCTACATCAGCAACCCCGTGCGCGCGGAGCTGTCAATCGTTGCCGCGAGCGGCACGCGGTCGCTGCACGCGCGTCCGCCCGCTATGGGGCGCTCGACCGGCGACGCGCCGGTGGAGGGCGAGATCTGCTACGTGCCGTCCAAGTACGCCGGCGGCACGTCGTCGCTCTTCGACCTGCCGGATGCGGCGCGCGGCGGCGGAGTCGACGATCCCGTGCGTGGACGGATCGTGCTCACCGAGGGCTTCTCGATGCCTGCGTCCGTCGGCGCGTTCGAGCAGCGCGGCGCCAGCGGGCAGATTTATATCCACCCCGGCCTGAACGTGCACGAGGGCATCTGCACGTCGATCTGGGGCGCGCCCACGGCCGAGTCGATCGGCCGCAAGCCAGCGGTGCCGGTGGTGTGCATCAACAACCCCGATGGCCAGGCGCTGATTGCCGACATCCAACGCGGCGCCGTGCGCGCCAGCATGAAGACCTGGCTGCGTGAGGGCTGGATGACGTGCCTGCTGCCGGTCGTGGAGATTCGCGGGCAGGAAGACCCCGACGAGTTCCTGCTCGTGCACGGCCACTACGACTCGTGGTACGAGGGCATCGGCGACAACGCCACCGGCGATGCCGCGCTGCTCGAGCTCGCGCGCGTGCTGTGGGAACTGCGCGATCGACTGAAGCGTACCGTGCGGATCGCCTGGTGGCCGGGACACTCCACTGGCCGCTACGCCGGGTCCACCTGGTACGCCGACACCTTCGCCGACGAGATCGACGAGCACTGCATCGCGCAACTCGATATCGACTCACCCGGCTGCGCAGGCGCCACCGCCTACGAAGAGGTGATGTGGATGGCCGAGGCCGACGGCCTGTGCCGCGCGGCGATCAAGGACGCGGTCGGCGTGGATCCGACGCGGGTGCGTCCGCTGCGGGCCGGCGACTACTCGTTCAACCAGATCGGGCCCACCGGCCTCTACATGCTGCTCTCGAACATCCCGATCGAGGAGCGCAAGCGCCGCGGCTACTACGCGGTGGGCGGCTGCGGCGGCAACATCGCGTGGCACACGCCGGACGACCTGATGCCGGTGGCGGACCTCGACATCCTGCGCCGCGATCTGCACGTGTATCTCACGACCATCGTGCGGATCCTGAATGCGCCGCTGCATCCTTTCGATTACGCCGCCGCCGCTGACGAGATGCGCGCGGCCGTCGCGTCGTATCACGCGGCCGCCGCCGGCGCCGTGGACTTCGCGCCGCTGCTGGCCGACCTCGACGCACTCGCAGGGGCGATCACCGCGTGGCGAGCGAAGGCGGACGCACGTGTGAAGGCGGGCGCCGACACCGCCACCCGTCGCGCGCTGAACGCCACGATCCGTCGCATCGCTCGCCTGCTCGTGCCGCTCAACTACGCGAGGGGCGAGCGCTTCGATCACGACCCGGCGCTCAAGCTCGGGCCCGTGCCGAAGCTCGAAGCGGCCACGAGCCTGGCGGCGGCGCTGCCCGAGCTGCAGCGGTTCATGCAGGTGGGGCTCACGCGCGAGCTGAACAAGGTGCGCGCCACGCTGCGCGCCGTGCACCGCGAACTCGCCCAGTAGCGACCACGGGCGGTCAGGGAGGTGCGGAGCTGAGAGTGGTCGTCGACTTGTAATTCACGACGTGAATGATTATCATCCACGACATGGAATCAGTGAGGCGGGCCGCCAGCGCGGCTCTGGGGGCAGCCCTCGACGCCATGGCCGTCGTGGTGCTCACCGGTGCCCGCCAGACCGGCAAGAGCACGCTGGCGCGTGAGATTGGCGGCGACGACCGCCTCTATCTGACGCTGGACGACTTCGACGTGCTCGCTCAGGCTGGCGACGATCCCGACGGTCTCGTCGCGCGCGCCCCACGCCAAACCCTGGACGAAGTGCAGCGCGCGCCGGCCCTGCTGCTCGCCATCAAGCGCGCCGTCGACCGCAAGCGGCAGCGCGGTCGATACCTCCTCACCGGCTCGGCCAATCTGGCCCTGCTCGACAAGGTGGCGGAGTCGCTGGCCGGGCGCGCGAGCTACCTGTCGCTGTGGCCGATGACCCGGCGCGAACAACTCGGCAAGGGACGATGCGGCGTCTGGCAGGAACTGCTCGACGCGCCCGACGACGCGTGGCCGGCAGTGTTGAAGGCACATCGCGAGCCACCCGAAGACTGGCGGGCGTTCGCGACGCGCGGCGGCTACCCGACGCCGGCGCTGGAGCTGACGGCGCCGCAGCGGGACATCTGGTTTGCGGGTTACACGCAGACCTACCTGGAACGCGATGTCGCCCAGATCTCCGCGATAGCGAACCTGCCTGACTTGAGACGTTTGATGCGGGCTGTGTGCTTGCGCATCGGGCAGCTCACGAACCAAACGGAACTGGCTCGCGACGTGGCCCTGCCGCAAGCCACGGTGCATCGTTGGCTGAACGTGCTCGAGGCGTCGTACCAACTGGTGCGCGTGCCGGCGTATGCCGTGAACCGCACCAAGCGGCTCATCAAGACCCCGAAGGTCTACTGGAGCGACACCGGGTTGGCGTTGCATCTGTCGGGCGCCACGCCCGACGGGCCACACCTGGAGAACCTCGTGCTCAATGACCTGCTCGTGTGGCGCGACAGCCAGGTGAAGCGGCCGGAGGTGCTCTACTGGCGCACCGCCGCCGGTGAAGAAGTCGACTTCGTCATCGAGGCCAAGGGGCGCTTGCTGCCCATTGAAGTGAAGGCCACCACGCGCCCACGCACTGGCGATGCGCGCCACCTGCAGTCGTTCCGCGCAGAGTACGGCTCTGCGGCCCGGCCTGGGCTCGTGCTGCACGCCGGTACGGCGATCGAATGGCTCGCGCCAGGCATCCTCGCGGCGCCGTGGTCGGCCGTGCTCTAACGGCGTTACGTCGCCGGCTTCGTCAGCGCGCCCTCGCCCGTCAGCACGCGCCGCAGGTAGTCGATCTGCCCGAGGTGGTAGTTGAGGTGGCCGTAGAGGTGCGTGACGAACTGCCGGTTCGTGAGCGGCTCGCCGAGCACGTTCTCGGGAAATATCTCGTTCCATCGCCCTTCGGACATGCGGCCGATCACCCCCGGGACGAGCGACACGAGCTCGACGAGTTCAGCCTGCATCGCCGTGCGTGACACATCCTTCGCCCCGAACTCGCGCGGCCGGTCGCGCACGTAGGGCACGCCTCCGAGTTGCCGGCCGATGAACTCGCGCAGGTTGCCGTTCAAGTGGAGCAGCAGGTTGCCGGCGGAGTTGGTCACGCCGGGCCGCACCCGCCACAGATGCGCGTCATCGAGCGCGTCGAGCTGACGCAGGAGCCTAGCGAGATCTCGCGTGTAGAGCGCGGCAAGTTCGGTGCTGATGGACGACATGGATGCCGATGGTGCCACAATCCGCGGCCGGGCGCCCCGCGGATACGCCGATGCGCTACCATCCGCGATCGATGCGTTCCCAGCTCGCCCTTGCCGCCCTCGTCGCCCTGCTCGTGGTCGCCAGCGCGCATCCGCGCGCGCAGCGCGGCTCGGCCTCTGGCGACTGGCCTAATCACGGCGGCGACGTTGGCAGCACCAAATACTCGCCGCTCGACCAGATCACGGCCGCCAATGTGGCCTCCCTCCGCATCGCCTGGCGTCGGCCGGGCCTGGATCCGGCGATTCGCGCCACCCATCCCAACGTGATCGTGCCCACCAACTTCCGGGCCACGCCCCTCAAGGTTGGCGCGCTGCTCTTCGCCTCGAATGCGCTGGGATTGGCCGAGGCGTTCGATCCGGCCACCGGCGCCACCGTGTGGGCGCAGGCCGTGGAGGCCGACGACCTGAGCGGGGCCGGCGCCAGCCGCAACCTCGCGTATTGGACCAGCGGGGAAGGCGCGCGCGTATTCAACGTGCGCGGCCGCTATCTGTATGCCCTCGATGCCCGTACCGGACGCACTGCAGACGGCTTCGGCGTGGGCGGACGTGTCGACCTCATCACCGGCCTTGGCGCCAAGACCACTTCGTTCCGCTGGAGCGCTCCGGGTCCGCTCGTGGTGCGCGACGTGGTCGTGATCGGCGGCCAGGGCTGGACCGACTCGGGCACGCAGGTGGACCTGCCACCCGGCGACATCCGCGCCTACGACGTGCGCACCGGCGCCCTCCGCTGGACCTTCCATGTCGTGCCGCGGCCAGGCGAGCCCGGTCTCGAGTCGTGGGAACAACGCTCGTGGCGCGACACCGGCAGCGCCAAGGCGTGGAGTTTGATGAGCGCCGACGCCGACCTCGGCTATCTCTACGTGCCGCTGAGCAGCGCCGCCAACGAGTGGTACGGCGGACAGCGCCCTGGCGCGAACCTCTACTCCGACAGCCTCGTGTGCCTCGACGCGCGCACGGGCGAGATGAAGTGGTCGTATCAGATGGTGCATCACGACCTGTGGGACTACGACAACCCCACCGCGCCGGTGCTGGCCGATATCACGGTGAGTGGCAGGCGCATCAAAGCGGTGGTGCAGGTGACGAAGCAGGCGTTTGCGTTCGTGTTCGATCGCGTCACGGGCAAGCCGGTGTGGCCGATCGAAGAACGGCCCGTGCCGAAATCCACCGTGCCCGGCGAGTGGACGTCGCCCACGCAGCCGTTCCCGACCAGGCCCGCGCCGTTCGATCGCCAGGGTCTCACCGACGACGACCTCATCGACTTCACGCCCGAGTTGAAGCAGGAGGCGCGGGAGATCGTGAAGCAGTGGACCATCGGGCCGATGTTCACGCCGCCGACGGTCGAAGGCACGGCGCCCGGCGACAAGAAGGGCACGCTCTACTTGCCCGGCTGGGTGGGCGGCGCCAACTGGGGCGGCGCGGCCGTGGATCCCGAGACGGGCGTGCTCTACGTGCCGTCAGTGACGTTTCCGTGGCTCGGCGCGCTCGTGAAGGGCCCGGGCCGCTTCACCTACACGCAGACGCGCAAGCGCCTCGACCGCGAGCCTGGCCCTGGCCCGCGCGGCCTGCCCATCACCAAGCCGCCGTACGGTCGCATCACCGCCATCGATCTCAACCGCGGCGACCACGTGTGGATGGCCGCCAATGGCGATGGTCCGCGCGATCATCCGGCGCTGAAGGCCTTGAACCTGCCACCGCTCGGCCAGATGGGCCGCGCCGCGCCCCTGCTGACCAAGACGCTGCTGTTCGTGACCGAAGGCAGCGCCGTGGGACTCAGCATCCCCCCTGGCGGCGGCGGCTCACGCATGCGCGCGTTCGACAAGCGCACCGGCGCCGTGGTGGCCGAGATTCCGCTGCCGGCCGGGGCCACGGGCGCGCCCATGACGTATCTGCACGAGGGCCGGCAATACCTCGTCGTGGCCGTGGCCGACGACGGACACGCGCCGGAACTTATCGCCCTGGCACTGCCGTCATAGTGGTCATGGAGTGCGCGTGATGGGTCGTCTCGCAGTGTTCGGTCGGGTCGTGGTGCTGTGCGCGGTGGGTGCCGCAGGATGTCAGACGTCGCTGCCGAGCGGGCCTTCGGAGCCGCAGACCGGCATCGTCATCTACGAGGACGCGAACTACCAGGGCCGGTCCGCGCACATTACCGGGGACGTGCGTGACTTGCGCGACGTACGTGGGCCGTGTGAGAGCTACCAGTCCGACGGCAACAACGGCGGCCGCTACGTCTACGACTGGAACGACTGCGTGTCGTCGGTGCGGGTATCGCCCGGCTGGCGGGCCACGCTCTATCGCGGCGCCGACTACCGCGACGACGCGCTCGAGATCACGGCGGATGTGCCCAACCTGCAGCTCATCACCCAGCACGACTGTCCGCACGACGGCCTGAACGACTGCGTCACGTCGATTCGCGTGCGCCGGCAGTAGTGGCGGCCGGTCACGCGGTGAGCCGTCACTCATCCGTTACCAGATTTTGACGCGCTCTTCGGGCGGGCGATACATCCCATCGCCCGGCTTCACGTCCCACGCGTCGTAGAACGCCTGCATGTTGGTGAGGGGCACGAAGGCGCGGAAGGCGCCGGGCGAATGCGGGTCTACCACCAGGCGCTGGCGCAACGCGTCATCCCGCATCTTGGTACGCCACACCTGTGCCCAGCCGAGGAAGAAGCGCTGGTCGCCGGTGAAGCCGTCGATGACCGGCGCCGG
>JANORI010000124.1:0-3836 GCA_031415235.1 Acidobacteriota bacterium
CAGCCGAACGCCCAGATGTCCGCGCGTGTGTCCACGGCCTTGCCGCGCGCCTGCTCGGGGGCCATGTAGGCCGCGGTGCCGAGAATCATGCCGGCTTCAGTGCCTGCCGCGCCGTAGCCCTGGCGAAGGTGGGCCGGCGACGTAATCGTCGGCGAGTTGTCCGCCGTCGCGCTCGCAGGATTCACATCGAGCGCTTTGGCGAGACCGAAGTCGAGCACCTTCACCGTGCCGTCGGGTCGCACCTTGATGTTGGCGGGCTTCAGATCGCGATGAATGATCCCCTGCGCATGAGCGGCCTCTAGCGCCTCGGTGATCTGCTTCGCAATGGGCAGTGCTTCATCGAGAGGCATTCCTGCCTGCCTCGCCGAAGCGCCCGGAGCGCGGAGGCGGGCGATTCGTCGGGACAGATCCTCGCCCTCGACTAGTTCCATCACCAACACCCGGCGGCGTCCGGCGTTCCTGCCCTGAACCACGTCGAAGGGAGCCGGACCATCGATGGCGACCTCTTCGAACCCATGAATCTGCGCGATGTGCGGATGATTGAGCGACGCGAGGGTTTGCGCCTCGCGCGTGAACCGCGCCAGTCGCTCGGGATCGCGCGCGAACGCATCGGGGAGGATCTTCAGTGCCACGTCGCGTCCCAGCGTGGTGTCCCGCGCGCGATAGACCTCGCCCATGCCTCCGGCGCCGAGCAGCCCCACCACCTCGTACGTTCCAATCCGCGCGCCAGGGGTCAGGGCCATGGGGTGGCGAGATTATACGGTGTCGGCCCACGCCGCGGCGGCGTCCGCGCTACACTGCGGGCGACAGGAGGATCCGATGGCATTGCAACTGGGACAGATCGCGCCGGACTTCGAGGCCAACACCACCGAGGGCCGCATCCGCTTCCACGAGTGGATCGGTGACCACTGGGCGGTGCTCTTCTCGCACCCGAAGGATTTCACGCCGGTATGCACGACCGAGCTCGGCTACATGGCCAAGCTCAAGCCGGAATTCGACAAGCGCAACACCAAGATCATCGGCCTCAGCGTCGACCCCACTGATCGTCATGCGAAGTGGGCCGAAGACAACTTGGACACGCAGGGCTACGCGCCCAACTACCCGATGATCGGCGACACCGACCTGAACGTCTCGAAGCTCTACGGCATGCTGCCGGCCGAGGCGGGCGAGTCGTGCGAGGGCCGCACCGCGGCCGACAACATGACCGTGCGCAACGTGTTCATCGTGGGCCCCGACAAGAAGGTGAAGCTCATCATCGCGTATCCGATGACCACCGGCCGCAACTTCGACGAGGTGCTGCGCGTGCTGGATTCGCTGCAGCTCACCGCCAAGCATCGCGTGGCCACGCCCGTGAACTGGCAGCAGGGGCAGGACGTGATCATCGCCGGCGCCGTGTCGGACGACGAGGCGAAGACCATCTACCCGAACGGATGGAAGGCGCCGCGCCCGTACATCCGCATCGTGCCGCAACCGCAGTAGCGTCGCAGCAGCCGCGTGACGCAGCTGCCCTCGCGCCTGGAGCGCTGGCTCGCCCGCGCGTTCGACGACGACGAACCCACCGACGTGGGGTCGGGCTGGATGTCGGGCACGGCCAGCGTCTTCCTGGGCCTGGTGGCGCTGCTGGGCGCGCTGGCGTTCTGGTTCCCCGGCTACCTCACTACCGCGGAGTTCCGCGCCCGCTATCCCGTGGGCGCGGTGCGCGCGCTGCTCGAGTTCACGATCGGCCTGGCGTTCCTGCTCGGGGCCGCGTCGCTGATGATGCGGCGGCGCAAGGTGCTGGGGCTCACCGGCATGGCGCTGTCGCTCGTGGCGCTGCTGGCCGGCGGCGGACGCGTGGCGCCGGCCGGCGACCTCGACGCGCCGTTCACGATCGGCCTTGACTGGTTCGCGCTCAATGTGCTGCTCACGGCCCTCGTGTTCGTGCCGCTCGAACGCGCCTTCCCTTTGCGAACCGGACAGCGCACGTTTCGCTTCGGCTGGGCCACCGACGCCGCGCACTTCCTGGTGAGCCACCTGGCCGTGCAGACGCTGTCGTTCCTCACGCTGCTGCCGGCCACGTCACTGGCGCGCGTGTGGCAGCCCGAGGGCCTGCAGCAGGCGGCGCGCGCGCTGCCGCTGTGGGCGCAGTTCCTCCTCATCCTGCTGCTCTCCGATCTGGTGCAGTACTGGGTGCATCGCGCCTTCCACGTGGTACCCGCGTTGTGGCGGCTGCACGCCGTGCATCACTCGAGCACGGCCATGGACTGGCTGGCCGGCTCGCGCCTGCACGTGTTCGATGTGCTCGTCACGCGCGGGCTGGTGCTCGTGCCCATCTTCCTGTTGGGATTTGCCACCGAGGCGCTCTACGCCTACCTCGTGTTCGTGTCGTTCCACGCCGTGTTCATTCACGCCAACGTGCGCTTCCGCTTCGGCTGGATCGATCGCGTGATTGCGACCCCGCGCGGCCACCACTGGCATCACGCGCCCGCGCCGGTGGACAAGAACTTCGCCGTGCACCTGCCGGTGCTCGATCGCCTCATCGGCACGCAGCACCTGCCCGAGGACGAGTGGCCCGAGACATACGGCATTGCCGGCGATCCCGTGCCCGAGGGCTATCTGCGTCAGTTGGCGCATCCGTTCCGCTCCGACGACGTCTCAGGCCCCGAGGCTGGCCGTTCGTGACGCGTTGGCGCTGTGTCATCGCAATGTCACAGCTGCGCCACCAGACACGCACATTCGGCTCGTATCGTGTGGTAGTGCCTGTCAAGGAAGGGATGCACTGCATGACGAGTCGACAGATGATCGGAACGGGACTGCTGCTGACGTTGGTGCTTGGCGCAGCGCTCGATGCGAGCGCCCAGGGGCGACCGGGCGGAGGTTCGGGCGGCTCGGGTCGACCTCCGGGGGTCGGTGGTCCGCCGAGCGGCGGACAGCCGCCGGCTGGCGGATCTGGACGTCCCCAGGGCGGTACGCGTCCCGGGGGCGGTACGCGGCCGGGTGGCGGCGGACGTCCCGGCGGCGGCACGCGCCCCGGCGGCAACTAGCGCTCCATAAGACGCGCGTGCCCGGGCCGCCGGCGCCCGGGTGCGCGCACTCTTCGTGCACGAAACGCGTGGCAGGTCGCGGCCTGCGCTAAGCTTCTACGATGGCGGCCAACAATCAGGCACGGGGACTCACCGCGCTACGCCTCTTCCTGGGCGTGTTCTTTCTCTTCCAGGGCATCAGCAAGATCGGCTGGCTGATGGACCCGTCGCCGCTCACCACGCAGCTCACCGAGTACCTGCAGTCGGCCAATCAGTGGAATCGCGGGTACCTGGAGGCCGTGTGCATTCCTGGCGCCGCGGTGTTCGCGCGACTCGTGCTCTTCGGTGAACTGGCCACGGGCGTGTCGCTGATCCTGGGCACGTACGCGCGCTACGCGGCCATCGCGGCTTTTCTGATGGTGCTCAACATCCACTTCGCGAGCGGCCTGCTCTTCGAGTACCGCTTCCTCACGAACGGCTACGGGCTGCCCGTGCTGGGCGGATTGCTGGCCCTGGCCATCGGCGGCGCGGCCCTGCCACTCAGTGTGAAGCGCACGTAGCGCGGGGTCAGCCATGGCCCAGAAGCCCACCAGCCGTGAACGATTCGCCGATCTGCTGTTCTATGCGGTTGTGATCCTGGTGGCCTACCTGGCGATGCAGGTGGTGTGGCCGTTTCTGGCGCCGCTGGCGTGGGCGGCCATTCTCGCCATGACGCTGCGCCCGGTCTACATGAAGTTCTGCATCCGGCTGGGCAACGGCAACGCGGCCCTGGCTACGACGCTGCTGGCGGCCGTGCTGATCATCGCGCCGGCGGTGTTCCTGGGCGCCGTGGTG
>JANORI010000125.1:0-18060 GCA_031415235.1 Acidobacteriota bacterium
CCCTGAACGGAAATCCTGTGCTCGGCGTCCGTTCCGTGAACTTCGGAACGGCGACGCTCGGCCAGGTGAACGCGATTCAGAATCCGCGCATCATGCGGCTCGGCGTGCAGTTGAAGTGGTAGCGTAACCGGCCCTCGGGGCAACTTCCAACGCCCGGTGCTCCGCTCTCAGCGGGGCCCGGGCGTTTCTCTTGTACGGTGGTCCCTGGCTAGGCCATGGCTAGGCCCAACGTTCTTTCGATGAGGTCGAGGTCAGGGGGACGCACACACATAGACAAATAGATATTTCATCGTCGTGGCGCGCAGCAAAAACTATACTTTGCCGATGGAGTGGCTCAACTACCACCATCTCTTCTATTACTGGACGGTCGTGCGCGAAGGCAGCGTGTCGAAGGCCGCCGAGCACCTGCGTCTGGCGCAGCCCACCGTCAGTGCCCAGATCAAGCAGTTCGAACGGGCCCTGGGCGAGACGCTGCTCGAGCGGCAAGGCCGCCGCGTCGCGCCAACCGAGGTCGGGCGCCTGGTGTACCGTTACGCGGACGAGATCTTCGTGCTGGGGCGCGAACTGCAAGAGACGCTCAAGGGCCACCCCACCGGCCGCGTCCCCAGACTGCGGGTGGGCGTTGCCAACGCGGTGCCGAAGCTGATCGTGTATCAGATGCTGCACCCGGCCACCTCGGGCGGGACACCGATGCAGCTCACCTGCCATGAGGGCCAGCCGGAACAGCTCCTGGCGCAGCTGGCCACGCACGCCCTCGACGTCGTGATCAGTGACGGTCCGGCAGCGCCGCATCTGCGCGTGAAGGTCTTCTCGCACCTGCTCGGCGAGTCGGGCGTGACGTTCTTTGCCGCGCCCGCGCTGGCCCGTCAAGTACGACGCGGCTTCCCACAATCGCTGCAGGGAGTGCCCATGCTGCTGCCCACGCCCGGCACGGCCCTGCGGCGCGCCCTCGAGCAGTGGTTCGATCATCTCGAGGTGCGGCCGACCGTTGGTGGCGAGTTCGAAGACTCGGCGCTCATGAAGGCCTTTGGACAGGCCGGCGCGGCCGTGTTCCCTGCACCCACGGTCATTGCCAGCCAGGTATGCCGGCACTACGGCGTAGCCGTCGTCGGCGAGACCGAGGTCGTGCGCGAGCGCTACTACGCGCTGTCAGCCGAGCGTCGCGTGACCCATCCCGGGGTCGTGGCCCTGACGGCCGCCGCGCGCGCCGAGCTGTCCGCACCGAGCCCGGCCAAGAAATCCACGCGGGCGTGAGACGGCCGGTGCGCGCCGGGCTCAGCGACGGCCGAGCCGGCGCATCGCCTCGTAGTCCTGCGGGGTGTCCACATCCACGAGCACGCCTCGGTCATCGGTAGGCACGTTCAGCACCTGCGCCTGCCACGCGACGACGACCGCCTTGGCGCCCACCGCAACCGGCGCCGCCCGCAGGTCGCCAAACGTGGCACGGTCGAAGATCACGGGGTGCCCATGGCGCGCACCGACGGCCGGCCGCACGATGGGCGCCCCCGACTCACGCCACGCGCGCAGCAGCGTCTCTATGGTCTCGCGGCGCACGAGCGGGATGTCCACGAGGGTCACGAGCACGGCCTCGAGACCCGGGTGATCGACCGCGTCGAGGCCGGCGACGAGCGACGACAGCTGACCAGCCTGCCACGCGGCGTTGTGTACCACGCGCACGCCGGCGAGTCCTCGAACCGCCCCGGCCACCTCCACGGGATGCGCGCCCGCCACTACGATGACCTCCGCGATGCCGGCGCCCTGCAGCGTGGCGACGATGGCCGCGGCGAATGTGGGGCCACCTTCCGTGACGGGCAGGCCCGCTTTCGGACGGCCCATGCGGGTCGACTGCCCTCCTGCCAGGATGATTCCCGAGACCATTTCGCCCGTATCGTGTCACGGCCAGCCAGGCTTTCGACGGCTGCTGATCTTCTTGACTGGGATTTCGCCGCTGCCTACACTGCCCGAAACTCGCGGGCCCACGCCATGCCCGCCAGGAATGTACGGGGTTCACCGTCGGAGGCCACGGATATGTACCAGGGCACAATTGCACGGCTCTTGATCGACAAGGGCTTCGGCTTCATCCGCGATGAGTCGGGCCTGGAGCACTTCTTCCATCGCAGCGCCGTGCGGGGCGTGGTCTTCGAGCTCCTGCGCGAGGGCCAGCGCGTGGAGTTTCTGACCGAGGAGTCGGCCAAAGGGCCGCGTGCCGCCGACGTGCGTCTCATCGAAGGCTGACGGCCTTGCCCTGTTCACGTCCGCCGATTCGCGCGCGTCTTCGCGCGCGGGTATGATCGTCGGTGGAAGCGAACGGGGCCCGGTGGCCCTCCCGGTCTTCAAAACCGGTCGCCGCCCTCTTTGAGGGCGGGCTGGGTTCGACTCCCAGGCGCTTCCGCCACACCGTCTGACGTCGCTCGCGCGGAACGAGCTCGTGGTCCAGCCGATCACGGGTATTCCGCTCCGCGGCCGGGAGCTGTCGCGTGCCGATCGCGTCCGCTTCCGCGGAACACCCGCGCTCAGCTGGACTCCCGCTGCGCTCGGCGGCCGGGAGCCTTGGCGCGCTGCCGCTCAGACGTCCATCGCGGCCAGCACGGCGTCGAGGTCGCTCAGGTCTTCGAATACCGCGTCTGGATGACACGCGCGCAGTTCCTCTGCCGCGTGTCCACCGGTGGCCACGGCAATCGCACGCGCACCGGCCGCCCGCGCGCACGACACGTCAAACGGCGTGTCGCCCACCACGATAGCGTGCGACGGATCACGCAGCGCGACCCCGCGCACAGGCGCCTCGGCCACCGCCGCCAGGGCGATCAGGTCGCGTTCCGCGTGGTCGTCGCCGAAAGCGCCCCAGCCAAAACGGCGCCACAGGTCGAAGTACTCGAGCTTGATGCGCGCGCCGCCCTCGTAGTTGCCCGTCAGCAGCGCGCAGTGCACGTGCGCGCGCTCCTCGAGCGCATCGAGCAACCTCGTGACGCCCGGCAGCGCGGCCTTGAGGCCTCGAGCGGGCTCGTGGATTTCTTCGGCCAGGCGCGTCAGGTAACGCTCACGCACGCGCGCCAGCGCCTCGGTCGTCACCGGCACGCCGCTACGCTCGAGCCCCTGCTCTACCAGATACCGGTCGGTACGGCCAGAGAGGGACACGCCCACAAAGGCATCGGCGACGCCGAACAGTTCATGAAACGCCCTGGTGATCGCGCGCTTGCCGGCGCCGCCGGTCAGCACGAGCGTGCCGTCGATGTCGAAAAGCAGCAGACGCGTCGTCACGCCACCGACTCGTGATGAATGTCGGCGGCGCGCGGGCCACGCGAGGTGCGTTCCTGCGAAAAACCCACGCGCTCGCCAATCCAGAGGCTCGCGATGCCGCCGGCGCGGACGCCGCTCTCGACGAAGAACCACTCGCCGCGCTGGTCGTCGCGAATGAAGCCGAATCCATGCGCCGGCTCGAGCCGCACGACTTCACCGTGGATGGTCATGCGCCCATTATCCCAGTCCCAAGCGCGCGAGCAATCCAGGGCGCGCCAACACACCAGTCTTCAGGTCGAGCCTCAGGGCCGTGCCACCCAGGGCGCGCACGAACTCGCGGTCGGCGCTGATCGCGAGCAGTCCGGCGCCGCGCCCCGTGACGATGCGCGCCAGGTCGCGCGCAAATCCCTCCACGGCGGGGCGGGGCAACGAGGCCGAGGGGTGCTCCGCCACCACCAACCGAGGGTCGAGCGCCAACGCGCGGGCCAGCCGTACGCGTTGCAGCACGACGGCATCGGCGCCACGCACCGGCTCGGCCAGAACTCCGCGGGGGATGCCGACTTCGTCGGCAAGTGCCTCGACCCTGGGAAGCACATCCGCGGCAATGGGATCGATTGCGAGCGTGAGCGGCAACGCGAGATTTTGCGCGATGGAACACTGGTCGAGCAGCACGGCACGTTCGGTGAGCAGGCCGAAGCCGTCCAGCATCGCCAGCCACGCGTCGTAGTCGTCGATCGCCTCGGTGGACCGGCCGAAGAGCCGCACGCTGCCCCGGTCCGGGCGCATGGCCGCGGTCATCAGGTTCACGAGCACTTCGGCCGCCAGCGCGTCGGGGCCCGACACCGACACGATCGCGCCGCGCGTCACGCGCAGATCGACGATGCGCAGCGGACGCAGGGCCTGATAGTCCTTCACCACACCCGCCAGCTCTACCAGCACCTCCGGCTCGGTCATGCGGGCCTCTGCGGCACTCGCGCCGCGAGCGCCTGGAAGTCGGGCAGGGGCAACGGCGAACCGCCAATCGAGCGCCGGCGGGCGCGATGGCTCATCGGGTCGTCGGCGTGAAAATCTGAACCGCCGGATACGGCCAGACCAAGCTGCCGGGCCCGCTCGAGATAGAGCGTTCGTTCGGCGTCACTGTGATCGGAGTGGTAGACCTCGAGCGCGTCGAGACCGGCGCGCGCCCAGCGCTCTATGCAGTCGTCGCGCCGAGTCACGCCGGGATGGGCCAACGACGCGACCCCGCCGGCCTCGTGAATGACCGAGAACACGTCGTCCGGAGACAGGCCCGTGCGGGCCACGTAGGCGGGACACCCGTCACCAAGCAGACGGTCGAACGCATCCTGGACAGACGACGCGTGTCCTGCGGCCACGAGCGCCTGCGCCACGCCCGGACGTCCCACGGCCGCGCCGGCTCTGGCGGCCACGTGCGAGAGCAGTGGCTCGAGGTCCACCGCGGCGCCCACTGCGGCCAGGGCGTCGCCGATGGCCCGTACGCGCTCCACGCGCCGTTGGCGCTGCTGTTCGAGAAACGCCAGCAGCGGCGCGTGCGTGGTGTCGATCCAGTAGCCCAGCACGTGGACGTCGCGCGACTCCCAGACGGCCGTCACCTCGAGACCCGGCACCAGCATCAGAGACAGATCGGCGATGAGGGCCCGCACCTCGTCGATGGCCGCTACCGTGTCGTGGTCGGTGACGGCAAACGTCGTCACACCCGACGCGTGTACGCGCTCGACGAGCTCCGCCGGACTGCACCGGCCGTCGGATGCGGTGGTGTGCAGGTGCAGGTCGATCACGTGGACGGGCGCAGCTTGCGGGCCACGCTCGGCCGCGCCGCCTTCGCCGGGCGCCTGGCCTTGGACCCCACGTGCCGCCGGGCCATCAGCGCGCGGTACTCGCGGATCAACAACTCGAGGTGCTCGCGCTCCTCGTCGGCAAACTCGAGGAACACCTGCTTGCCTTCGGAATCCTCGAACCGCTCGCCGTAGCGCTTGAAGAACTTATGGGAACCGCGTTCGCACCGGATGCCGATGCGCAGGGCTTCCGCCTCGTCCACCCCCGGCTTGCGCAGGGCTTCGGTGCCTTGAGCAAAGAGCCCGTTGGCCGCGCCCTTGAAAAACAGGAACGTGGGACGGGACTCGAGCTGCGGGTCGCGTTCGAGCAGCGCGCGGTAGCGCTGTTCGAGCGTGGACAGATGCTCCTTCTCTTCCTCGGCGAGCTTCTCGAACACGTGGCGCCCGCGGGTGTTCTTCGTGAGCTTCGACGCCCGCGCGTAGAACTCGAGGCCGCTGCGCTCGGTGGCGATCGCCATGCGCAGCGCGTCGCGTGCGAAGAGCAATTCGGAGTTGCCGCCATCGGGTTGGGCGGGCCGGCCGGCCTGGCAGGCCTCGCAGGTGCCGTAGATCTGCACGACGCTTTGCCGGGCGGTGAAGTGGCGGGCGGCGGCCACCTCCTCGACCAGCGCCTCGATGTCGGAGCTCAGGAACTCGAACGAGCGATTGCAGGTCTTGCAGATGAGATGGTAGTGACGCGGGTGCCGGTAGGAGTGCTCGAACCGGAAACGGCCTTCGCCGAAATCCACCTTCCGCGCGATGCCGGCCGCCACCATCCACTGCAGCGTGCGATACACGGTGGCGCGGCTGATGCGATGATCTTCGCGCTTGATGACCTCGACGAGATCGTCGGCACTGAGGTGACCTTCCTGCCGCAGGAAGGTGTTCACGATCTGGTCGCGCTTGCCGGAGCGCTTCGTGCCCGCAGGACGCAGGCGCTCGATGTCGGGGAACGCGCTCATCGCCATGACCGGCACCGCAACAAGACTAGCGACGTCACGGCGAGCGCGGCGCCCACGCGAGCGCGCGACCAGCCGTGCGACGGCACGGACGTCAGGCGCTGAACGACGACCCGCACCCGCAGGTGGAGGTGGCGGAGGGGTTCTTGATGGTGAAGCCGCCGCCGGTGATGGTATCGACGAAGTCGACCTCGGCCCCCTTGAGGTAGCTGAGGCTCACCGGGTCGACAAACAAGCGCACGCCTTGTGACTCGAAGATCTGGTCGCCGACGCCGCCCGATTCTTCGATCATCAGGCCGTACTGGAAGCCCGAACAACCGCCGCCCTGCACGAACACGCGCAGGCCGCTGTCGGCCTTGCCTTCTTCAACCAGCAGTTCGCGAATCTTGCCGGCCGCCGACTCGGTCACGTTGATGATGCTCGAAGGCAGTACCGGAACGGGCGTGTCGAGGGCAGTTACGGTGTCGGTGTGCATGGTGCCTCCAGTGTAGCACGGAGAATGCACTGCGCATTCCTCGCGTAACTCGTTCACGAACAAATACTTACAGACGACTCTCGCGGAACAGGTCGCTATTTCACGGGCGCGGCCAACGCGGCCAGTTGCCCGCCCGACATCTGCTCGATGTCCTGGTGCAGGCTGTTGCCATGCGCGTCCATCGTCACAATCGCCGGGAAGTCCTTGAGGATGAGATGCCACATCGCTTCAGGCGTTCCAAACTCCTGCAGCGACACGCCATCGACGCGCTCGATACAACGCGCGTAGAACTGCGCGGCGCCGCCCACGGCATTCAAGTACACCGCGCCGTGCTGCTGCAGTCCGGCCAGCGTCTTGGGCCCCATGCCGCCCTTGCCCATCACCGCCCGGATGCCGTAGCGGCCGATGAGGTCGGCCTGGTATGGCTCCTCGCGGATGCTGGTGGTGGGACCCGCGGCCGTGATGGTCCAGGAGCCATCGTCGAGCTTCTTCACGACAGGACCGCAGTGATAGATGAGGCTGCCGCGCAGGTCCACCGGCGGCTCGTGCGACATCAGGTGGTGGTGCACGGCGTCGCGGCCCGTGAACGCACGTCCACTCACCATCACGACGTCACCCACCTCGAGCGAGCGCACGGTAGCTTCGTCGAGTGGCGCGCTGAGCGCGATCTCACGGCCCGTGCGGCGAAAGCCCCCTTGATCCATCATCGCCAGCGCTGGCACCGCCGGGTCGCGGTAGAGCCAGCGCGTAATCTCGCCGCTGGCGGCGTCGAGCACCACGCCGAGCCGCCGAAACGCCCAGCAGTCGTAGGCCACCGACACGAAGAAGCTGGCCGGCAGGCGGTTGGCCACGCCCACTTTGCAGCCAATCAGTGACACCTTGCCGCCAAAGCCCATCGTGCCGACGCCCAGGCGATTTACGGTGCCCATGACCTCGGCTTCGAGCGCGGCCAGACGTTGGTCGGGATTCACGTCATCGAGGGTGCGAAACAGCTGCTCTTTCGCGAGCACGTAACCTGACGTGCGATCGCCGCCAATTCCCACGCCTAGCGCGCCGGGCGCACAGCCCTTGCCTTGCGCGTTCCACACCGCGTGCAGGATGCACTTACGCACGCCCTCGAGGGTGCGGTCCGCGCGTCCCAGGTGCGCCA
The DNA here is from genome assembly GCA_031415235.1 of Acidobacteriota bacterium. GTDB lineage: Bacteria > Acidobacteriota > Vicinamibacteria > Vicinamibacterales > UBA2999 > CADEFD01. The sequence continues at coordinate 7,654 of JANORI010000125.1, forward strand.
GCTCGGTGGGCAGCGAGTACTGGATGTTCATGTTCTCGCAGCCGCCGCCCTTCAGGATCAGCTTCACCTCGATCTCGTCACGGTCCCACTGCTCGAAATGGACGATCGGTGTGCCGGGTCCGAGGTTGTCGCCCGAGTTCTCACCGGTCAGCGAGTCGACCGAATTCGGCCGCAGCTTGCCGCGCCTGGTCGCCTCCGCCACGGCTTCCTTGATGCGCTGCTCGAGCACGAGCTGGTTCACGCCGACGGGCGTCTTCACCTCGAAGGTGGGCATGCCCGTGTCCTGGCAGATGGCGCCTTCGACCTCGACCGCCTGGTCGATGTTCCGCCCGATGATCGACAGGGCCAGCGCGGCGCGTGGCGCGTCTTCGCGGTCCATCGCCACGCGCATCGCGGCCCGCACGTCGGGAGGCAAATCGGTGGAGGTCTTGACGATGAGGGACACGACCGAGTCGAAGAAAGCGGGCAGCATGGCCCTAGTATAGTAATCAGCGTGTCAATAAGAGGTGCGTGCGTGGTGGGGCTCGTCGTGGGGGTCGCCTGCCTGCAACTGGCGGCCCAGACGGCACCGCCCTCGAAGAGCCAGCATGGACGCCTGTTTCCGCCGCAAGATCTGGGGTTGCTCGAGGCGCCCGACCGCGACGAGTGGCAGCGCCCGCACCAGATTCTCGACGCCCTCGGCATCGCCGATGCGTCGGTGGTGGCCGACGTGGGCGCCGGCAGCGGATGGTTCACCGTGCGCCTGGCCCGTCGCGTCGGGCCCAACGGCGTGGTCTACGCGCAGGACGTGCAGCCCGAGATGCTGGCCGCCATCACCAGGCGCGTACAACGCGAGGGCCTGGCGAACGTGCGGCCCTTGCTCGGGCGCGGCAGCGATCCGCGGCTTCCCGCCGGCAGGCTCGACGCCGTGCTGATCGTGGACGTCGTGCACGAGATCGAGGACCGCGTGACGCTGTTCCGCAACCTCGCGGCCGCGCTGAAGCCGCTTGGACGCGTGGGCGTCGTCGACTTTCGCGGCGGGGGGGCGGGACCCGGCCCCGACGCGGGCGACCGTGTCGCGCCCGAGATCATTGAGGCCGAGGCCGCCAAGGCTGGCCTCGTCCTGCAACGGCGGGAGACGTTTCTGCCGTTCCAGTACTTCCTGATCTTCGGCCGGTCCGTCGCGGCGAGCAGGGCGACTACGGACGTGCGCCAAACAGCGCCCGCCGTACCACGGGCACGAGCGGTGCGACCAGGGCCACCTTGATGAGGTCGGCCGCGGCGTACGGCGCGAATGTCGCAAGGCCGGCGGCGCTGGTGGACGCGGGGACAAACAGACTGGCCCACGACACGCCCCCCGCATACAGGACGGCCAGGCCTGCCGCCATCGCGGCCGCGGTGCCGGGCACTGTCCTCGTCACGCCGCGGTCGCTCAGCCATCCCGCCAGGCCCGCGGCCACGGGGAAGGCCAGCAAGAAGCCGCCAGTTGGTCCGAGCAGTCGGGCCGCACCGGGCAGCAGCACCGGCGACCAGGCAAACGCGGCAGCCCCCGCGACTCCCGCCACCAGATACAGCACCTGGCTGAGCGCGCCCTGGCGCGCGCCGAGCACCACGCCCGCCAGCAGCACCGCGACCGGTTGCAGCGTGAATGGAATTGCCGAACCAGGCAGCGTGATGCTGACCTGTGCGGCCACGGCGGTCAGCGCCGTGGCGCCAACGACCACTGCGGCCGTGAGACCGGAGCGGACGGCACGCGAGTCGGGGCGGGGCGTGGAGTCCGGGAGGCGAGCGGCACGATAATGCGTCATACGGGCGGAATCTTATCAACATGCGGACAGCGCTGACAATTGCAGGCAGTGATTCCGGCGGCGGCGCCGGCATCCAGGCCGACCTCAAGACCTTTGCCGCCCTCGGGGTCTACGGCACCTCGGCCATTACCGCGCTCACGGCCCAGAACACCCAGGAGGTGCGCGCCGTGCACGTGGCGCCAGCCCCCTTCGTCGTGGCCCAGATCGAGGCGGTGTTCTCCGACCTCGGGTGCGATGCCGCGAAGACGGGGATGCTGGCCACGGCCGAGATCGTGACGGCGGTGGCCGAGGCCATCCACCGGCTGAGGCTGCCCAACGTGGTCGTCGACCCGGTGATGGTGGCCAAGAGCGGCGATCATCTGCTGGCCGAAGACGCGGTGGCGGCGCTGCGGCAGCGCTTGCTGCCGCTCGCCCGCGTTGTGACACCGAACATCCCGGAAGCCGAAGTGCTCGCCGGCATGACGATCGCGACGCTGGACGACGCCATTGGCGCCGCCCACGCCATCCGAGCTCACGGCGCGCGCGCCGTGATCGTGAAGGGCGGGCACCTCGACCGCCCCGACATCGTCGACGTGCTCATCGACGGCGACGGCGGCGACCTCGTGGTGCAGCTCGTGAGCCCGCGCGTCTCCGGTGTCCACACCCACGGGACGGGCTGCACCTTTGCTGCGGCGATCACCGCACGTCTGGCGCTCGGCGACACCCTGGAATCGGCGGCGCGCGCGGCGCAGGTCTATGTGGCCGGTGCGATGCGTGAGGGAGTGCCGCTTGGACAAGGTCATCGCCCCCTGGATCACCAGTGGGCGATGCGACCACGGTGAGCGCACGGGCTTCGATATTCATCCAGAAAGGCCTCGACGGATGGGCGACCCCAGTAGCCGCTATAATTCGTTGTTCTCATGCCGCCAGTCGCCGTCATCACCAGCACCCCGCTCACGGTCGAGGCCGCGATACACGCGGTCGAGGGGCCTGGATCGGGTGCCGTGGCCACCTTTCTGGGCCTGGTTCGCGACCACAACTTGGGCCGGAGGGTGCTCTGGCTCGACTACGAAGCGTACGCGCCCCTTGCAGAGAAAGCCCTCGAGCTCATCGTGCAGGAGGCGCAAGCGCGCTGGCCCGGCGCCCGCATGGCCATCCACCACCGCACGGGCCGGCTCGACATTGGCGAGGCCAGCGTGATCATTGCCGTCGCCACGCCACACCGCGCCGATGCGTTCGCCGCCTGCCGCTACGCCATCGAGCGCATCAAGCAGATCGTGCCGATCTGGAAGCACGAGCACTTCGACGGTGGCGAAGTGTGGATCGAGGGCGCCACGGCGGACGCCAACGACGAGGCCGCGCGTGAGGCGGCGCTGAAGATCGCATGCGCGTGAACGTGAAGCTCTTCGCGCGGTTGCGGGAGCTTGTGGGCACGGGCGATCTGACCCTCGACGCGCCCGAGGGCGCCACCGTGCGCGACGTGTGGCAGGCACTGGTGCAGCGGCACCCGGCGGCGGCCGTCTACGAGCGGTCGATGTCGTGCGCCGTGAATCTGGACTACGCCCGGATGACGACGCCTGTCTCCGAGGGCGACGAGGTGGCGTTCCTGCCGCCGGTCTCTGGCGGCAGCGACGCGGAGCTGAGGTAACGGATGCTCGACAAACTGGCCAGCGTCGAACAACGCTACGAGTCTCACGCGGCAGCCATGGCCTCGCAGGCAGTGCAGAGCGACCCCAACGAGTACCGCCGGCACGCCGTGGCCTTGGCCGAGATCGAACCGCTCGTGCAGGCCTACCGCGAATACCGCCAGGTGCTCGAGCAGATGGCCCAGGCTGACGAGCTGGCGAAGGGCGCCGACGCCGATATGGCCGCCCTGGCGGCCGAGGAGCTGTCGGAGCTGGCCGCCACGCGCGACAGGCTGCTCGCTGACATCAAGATCCTGCTGCTGCCCAAGGACCCGAATGACGAGAAGAACGTCATCCTGGAGATTCGTGCCGGCACCGGCGGTGAAGAAGCGGCGCTCTTTGCCGCCGACCTGTTCCGCATGTACAGCCGCTTCGCCGAGAAGCAGGGCTGGAAGATGGACGTGATGTCGCTCAGCGAGATCGGCAACGGCATCCGCGAAGTGATCGTCAACATCGAAGGCAAACGGGTCTACAGCCGCCTGAAATTCGAAAGCGGCGTGCACCGCGTGCAGCGCGTGCCGGACACCGAAGCCAGCGGCCGCATCCACACCTCCACGGCCACCGTGGCCGTGCTGCCCGAGGCCGAAGAAGTCGACATTCAGATCGAGGCCAAGGACCTGCGCATCGACACGTTCATGTCGAGCGGTCCTGGTGGGCAGAGCGTGAACACGACGTATTCCGCCGTGCGGCTCACGCACATCCCGACCGGGATGGTCGTATCGCAGCAGGACGAGAAGTCGCAGATCAAGAACCGCGCAAAGGCCATGAAGGTGCTGCGCGCGCGTCTTTACGAGATGGAGCTGCAGAAGCAGCAGGATGCCGAAGCCAAGGAACGGCGTGGCCAGGTGGGCACGGGCGAGCGGTCCGAAAAGATCCGCACCTACAACTTCCCGCAGAGCCGCATTACCGACCACCGCGTGAACTTCACGACCCACCAGCTACCCACCGTGCTGAACGGCGAGCTGGCCGAGATGCTCGACGCGGTGACGACGTTCTTCCAGTCCGAGCGGCTGAAGGACGTCACGAGCACCAGCATGCCACCCGACGCCGTGCCGGCAAAGAAGTAGCGCGGTTCGAGGTGCCGCGCCTCCGCGATCTGGTCGACGCCGCCCGCACGACGCTCGTCGCGGCGGGCATCGCAGCCGACGAGGCCGCGTTCGATGCCGAGCTGCTGATGCGCGACGTGCTCGCGTGGGACCGGGCCACCTGGCTCACGCGCCGCGACGAGGTCGTCAGTCCGCCTCAGGCGCAGGCGTTTGCGACGCTGGTGGCGCGACGTGCCTTGCGTGAGCCGGTGGCCTATATCCGGGGGGTCCAGGAATTCTATGGGCGTCCGTTCCGGGTGCGCCGCGGCGTGCTGATCCCGCGCCCCGAATCCGAGCTGCTGGTCGACGAGGCGGTCACACGGCTGGCGGGACAGCCGGCGCCGCGCGTGGCCGACATCGGCACCGGCAGTGGCTGTCTGGCCATCACGCTTGCCCTCGAGCGCCCACGCGCCACCATCGTGGCCACCGATACCTCGGGGGAGGCGCTCGAGATTGCCCGGGCCAACGCCACCGCGCACGGCGTCACGACGCGCATCGCCTTCATACAGACGAGTTACTTGGACGACGTCGCCGGGCCGTTCGACCTGATTCTGGCAAATCCGCCGTATGTCCCCGAGACCGACGAGCCGGCGCTGGCACCGGAAGTCGCCGCTCACGAGCCGCGGCAAGCCCTCTTTGGTGGGCGTGACGGCCTGCGCGACGTGCGCGCCATCGTGGCGCTGGCCGCCACCGCGCTGGCGCTAGGCGGAACCCTGGCCCTGGAGATTGGTGCGGGACAGTGGCCCGAGGTGCGCAAGGCCCTGGAAGAGGCTGGGCTGGGCGAGGCGGCGCACGTGCGCCACGACCTGCAGGGCATTCCCCGCGTGGCCGTGGCGACGCGCTGAGAGTCGGCGCTACCGGTTCGGAATCACCAGTTCCTGACCGGGGTGGATCATGTCCGGATCCTTCAGCTTGTCCTTGTTGGCGTTGAAGATATCCATGTAGCGGCCGGCGTCGTCGAGGTGAATCTTGGCGATCTTCGACAGCGACTCGCCCGGCTTCACCGTATGGATGCCGTGAACGTCGGCACGATCGGCTTTCACGTCGGCCGCCACTTCTGCTTCCCAGCCCGCGTGCTTCTTGATCGCGTCCCACAGCAGATCGCGCTCGAGCGCGTAGGTGGTCCTGCCGGCGATCTGCACCTTCCCGGCCACTTCCTTCAACGAAAAATCACGAACGCCGAGCTTGGCGGCGAGCCCTTCCAGGTCACGATACTTGTCGAGCATGTGCGTTCTCCTTATGCGCGCCGCCGTTCCACGAAGGCGGTGCGGTGCCACGTCGGGGGATGTCGTTTCACAGATCATGACACGCGGGCGTGTCCGCTTGTCACATGTAATCGCTCGCGGGCTTGCCCTATACTCCGACGATGAGCTGTCTGTTCTGCCGCATCGCTACGGGTGAGATTCCGGCCACGCTCGTGTTCGAGGACGACGACCTCGTGGCGTTCGAGGACATCAACCCGCAGGCGCCGATGCACGTGCTCGTGGTGCCACGCGCGCACATCAGCACGGTCAACGACCTGGCGGCCGGGCACGACGTGCTGGTGGGCGCGATGGTGCGCCAGGCGGCGGCGATTGCCGCCGAACGCGGTTACGCCGCGTCGGGCTTCCGCACGGTGTTCAACTGCAATGCCGACGCCGGCCAGACGGTGTTCCACATTCATCTGCACGTGCTCGCGGGACGGCCCCTGACGTGGCCTCCCGGCTAGCAGCCTGACCCCCGTCGGCGCTATTCGTCCTTCTTCGCGAGCAGATACCGGCCCCGTGCGTGCGGCCGGTCCAGATAGAAGTCGACGACGCGATAGCGCTTCGCGAAGTAGGTTTCGAAGATTTCGCGCGTCTGCATCCGCCACTCGAGCGCCAGCTCGGGCGCATCGCGCTGCATCTCGGTGAAGCCCATCGGAATCTCGAGCACCAGGCGACGCTCGTCGCGCGCCAAAAAGATGTCGGAATTGGCGAGCCACGCGAGTGCAGGGTGCGTGATGTTGACCGGCACGGCGTCGGACAGCTCGCTCGTCGTGACCGCCAAGACCGACGCCGGCGTCACGCGCCGTTCGACGTGGGGCCTGGCAATCCACCACTGCGACACCAGGCGATCGGTGGGAGTGCCCTTGTGCAGCACGCTTGTCGACTCGCCGTAGACGTTGCGGTGGTATTCCTCGGCCACGACCCCCAGCTTCGTGAAGTTCAGGTGCGCGTTCATGGCCTGCAGCGGGTCGTAGGTCCACTCGATGAGCTCGTAGCCCTGCGCCAACGCGCGGTCACGCTGCGCCAGCTTGAGCGCTCGGCCGAGCCCGCTGCTGCGGTAGTCGGGCAGCACGCCCAGCATGTGTGACCACTGCAGGACCTGCCGGCCGGCCTTCATGCCGACGATCGAATACACGAAGCCCACCATGCGGTCGGTTGCGTCGTAGGCGCCGATCAGGATGGCTCCGCGCTTCACGGTGATGGTGAAGACCGGCAGGGTGACCATATCGTTCAGGTCGGTAAACCCCCAGACCTGCTGCTCCAGGTCCATCACCTGGCGGAACTCGTCGGCGGTGTGCAGATCGCGAAAGCGGAGTTCAGGCATCGGATGACGAGTGTAACCAGTCGGACGGCCAGTCGGGAAGAGCCGCCCCTACAGCCCCGGAGATCCGGGCCACAGAATCGGCGGCAGTTCGTGCAGCCGACGCAACACGGGCACCGAGGCGGGCACGCCCGAGGGCACGTCGCCCGAGCGCCGCAGCCAGACCGCCCGCAGTCCCGCGCCGAGCGCGCCTTGCACGTCGGCCTTGAAACTGTCGCCCACCATCACGGCCTCGTGCGCGGCCACGCCCGCCGCCGAGAGCGCCGCGGCAAAGATACTGGGATGCGGCTTCATGTAGCGGCCGGGGTGCGCCGACACGTGTGTGCGCACGTAGCGGTCGAGTTCGAAATGCTCGGTAAAGGCCTCGAGCGAGCGGTGCGAGTTCGAGATCACGCCAAGCTCGAGGCCCTTGGCCGCCAGCACGGGCAGCACCTCGTGCACGTCGTCGTACAGATCGAAATGGTGATTCGCCGCCCACTCCTCGTAGATCTCAGCCGCCGCCTGGCGCACGCGTTCACCGCGTCCGCCCATCTGCTCGATGATCACCGCGGTGTAGGTGATGAAGAGGTCGTGGTCGTAGAGCGGGTTCTCCAGGTCGTCGAGCATCGGCAGCGCGTACGTGACGGCGGCGTCGAAGCGCGAGGCGTCCACCTCCACGCCGTGCTCCGCGCAGGTCACCGCGTAGCCCGCGCCGTGGAAGCGCGGCCCTGGATGAATCAAGGTGAAGTCGACGTCGAAGAACACCGCGCGGATGGGCGCAGCACCGCTCATGCGCCCGGCCCCGTCCACGGACCCGCAACGACGACGACCGCGCGCGCCGGGTCGAGCAGGCGCCGGGCCACACGGGCCACGTCGTGGTCGGTCACGGCGGCGATGCGGCCCGGCAGTTGCACGTCGTGGTCCATGCCCAGGCCGAACGCCTCGGCCGACAGCAGGAAACCGGCAATGCCGCCGTTGGTCTCGAGCTGGCGCGGCAACGACCCAATCAGATACTTCTTGGTGTCGTCCACTTCCTTGCGCGTGAACCCGTCGGCCAGCACGGCCCGCAGTTCCACGTCGATGGAGTCGATGGTGCGCTGCACGTTCTCGGCCGACACACCCGCCCGCACCATCAGCGGCCCAGGCGCCAGACCCGCATCCAGGCTGCTGAACACGTAGTACGCCATGCCCTGCCGCTCGCGAATGCTATCGCCCAGCCGCCCGCCCAGGGCGTATTGCCCGAGCGCGTTGTTCATCACGAGCGCGGCGTAATAGTCGTCGTCGCCTCGAGTCAGACCGACGAACCCGTAGGCGACATCGGCCTGCGACTTGTCGGGCATGGCGCGCACGACGAGCGTGCGTGCGGTCACGGGCGGCGGGGCCCCCGGCGCCACCGTCGCTGCGGATTCGCCGGTCCAATCGGCCATGTGCATCGCCACGGCCGCGACGAGTGCGTCGGCGTCGAGGTCACCCACGATCACGACGGTGGCGGTCGCCGGCGCGAAGGCTTTCCGGTGGAAGGCGTGCAGATGCTCGCGCGTCAACGTGGCCACGTCGGCAGGGAATCCGCGCGAGGGCCGCCCCAGCGGATGCCCGCCGGGGTAGAGCGTCGCCATCAGCGCATCGACGGCCACGGAACCGGGGTCGTCGGCCGCTTCTTGAATCGTCGTGAGCAGTTCTGCGCGCCGGGTCGTCACCTCTGACTCGGGAAAACTCGGCGCACGCGCGACGTCGCAGGCCACGGGCAGGACGGCCGCCAGATCACCCACCAGGCAGGTCGCGCTCACGACGATCTGCTGACGTCCGGCGCCCGCCGACAACGACGCCCCGCGGCCATCGAGCTCGTCGGCAATCGCCTCGGCGCCGTACCGGGCGGTGCCTTTGTCGAGCACACGGGCCGTCAGGGCCGCGGTGCCGGTGGCGCCATCGGGATCGGCCGAGGCGCCGGCGTTCACGCCGATGGCCAGTGACACGGCAGGGATGAGGCGGTTTCTGGCGGCAATCACCGTGAGCCCGTTGGGCAACACGCACCGCACGGCAGCAAGCGCCATTAGCGGCCCTCGCCTTCTGTGCCGGTCGTTGGCTCGAACAGGCCAAGAGTCCGATTGTCGGCGGTCAGGCACTTCGCCGCCACGGCGTTGACCTGGTCGGTCGTCACCGCGTCGAGGCGGGCGTTGACCTCGCCCCAGTCCTGCCAACGGCCGATTGTGGCGAAGTAGCCAAGCTGATGTGCCAGATCGGTAATGCTGCCGCCGTCGAAGACAAAGCGCGCCCGCAACTGCGCGCGCACGCGCGCCAGTTCCGAGGGCGTGACGCCGTCGCGCACCACGAGATCGCACTGGTCGAGCACGACGCGCTCGACGGCCGCCAGCGTCTGGCCGTGAGCGACAGTGGCGCTGATGGAATACAGGTACGGTTCGGCTGTCGGCGCCAGGAACCCTCCGACCGACGACGCGAGTCCGCCGTTCACGAGGGTCCGGTACAGACGCGCGCTGCGCTGCGGCGTGGGCACCGATCCGCCCGACCAGATGTTGAGGCCCGAGGCGCCCGTGAGGACGGCATCGAGCGCCAGCAGCGGGAAGAAATCAGCGTCTGCGAAGCGCGGCGCATGAAACGCCGCCCGCCAGTAGGCCGTCGTGCCGGGCTTGCGCAGGTGCACGCGCCGCTCGGCCTCCTGTGGCGGTTCCGTGGTGGTGGCCCGCCGCCCCGGCGTGCCGGGCGCGATCCCACCGAAGGCTGCCTGCACGCGCGTGAGCACATCGGCCGTGTCGACATCGCCGACCACGACCAGGGTGGCGTTGTTGGGCACGTAGAACCGGCGGTAGTGACCGTACAGGTCTTCGCGCGTCATCGCCTTCAGGTCGCCGAGCCAGCCAATCGTGGGATGGCGATAGGGATGCGCCTTGAAGGCCGTGGCCGTCATCTCGGTGTCGAGCCGCTGCTCCGGGTCGTTGTCGCCGCCCTGCAGCTCCGAGATGATCACCGTACGTTCCGACTCGCAGTCGGCCGGCTCGTAGAGGCAGCTTGCCATCCGCTCGGCCTCGATGAAGAGCATCCGGTCGAGCGCGTCGGCCGTGGCGGTCTCGAGGTAGGTGGTCTGGTCGATCCAGGTGTAGCCGTTCCAACTGCCGCCGAACTGCTCGATGATGCCCTTCACCTGGTCGCGGGGAATGTTGGTGGTGCCCTTGAAGTTCATGTGCTCGACCCAGTGCGACACGCCGGTCACGCCCGGGCCCTCGTCGCGCGACCCGACCTTGTACCAGCACCACACCGACGCCAGGGGCGCGGTGTGCACCTCCTGAACCAGCACCGTCAGGCCATTGG
>JANORI010000126.1:0-14439 GCA_031415235.1 Acidobacteriota bacterium
CCTGCGCCGGCGCGACAAGCTGCCGCTGCGCCAGGCCGTGGAGCAGGCCGGCCATCACCGCCTGCGGCCGATTCTCATGACCAGCATCTGCACCAGCCTCGGCCTCGTGCCGATGGCCCTGGGCATTGGCGAAGGCGCCGAGCTGCAGGCGCCGCTGGCCCGGGTCGTCATCGGCGGCCTGGTCACGTCCACGCTCATCACGCTGGTGTTCGTGCCGGCGATGTATACCCTGTTCGAAGAAGGCCTCGGCGCGTTCCGCCGTGGCCCCTCGACCGACGTCGCGGCCGGACACTAGCCCGTCCAGCACGACGCGCCCGTGAAGGCGCCGGCTGGCTAGCCTCCCCCAGGCAGCCGGTGCGTGCGCCACAGCGCCGCCAGGGTGCATCCGGTGACCGGGTCGCGCCAACGCGGCACCAGCGCCGCGAGGGGGCCGAGCACAAAGGGCCGCTCCCTGAAGCGCGGATGCGGCACGGTGAGTCGCGTGTCGTCGATGACCGAGTTGCCGAACAGCACGAGATCGAGGTCCAACGTGCGTGCGGCGCGGAGGCCCGGACGCAGGCGTCCGCGTAACCGCTCCAGCGCGAGCAGGGCCTCCAGCAAGTCCCGCGCACCCAGTCGGCAGCGGCCGACCGCGACGGCATTCAAATAGTCGGGTTGGAGGTCGGGAACGTCGAGGGGGGCCGTCTCTTCGAAAGCCGATACGCGCAGGCCATCAACGACACGGGCCAGCTCGCCGACGGCCCATGCCAGGTGCGCAGCCCGGTCTCCAAGGTTGCTGCCCAGTGCCACAGCCACCCTCACTGGACGCCGCGGCCGGCCCTCGGCCGGCATTCGCTACTCCACCCAGCGGCTGTCGAGCACAGCACCCGTGCGGACGGTGCCCGCAACCGGCACCCCGATCACGTCGGTGCGGCCCTCGGCGGCCTGCGCGAAGAGACGCTGATGCTCCCGCATCTCTCCCAGGATCACCTGCAGCATCTTCCGATGCCGCGCGTGGGTGACCGCGGCGACCCGCGGAGTCCACGCTTCGACAAACGCCTGATTTGCCCGAGCGTCACCGGCCGCGATGTCGCGCACGCTGCCCGAAGCGACGGCGGCCGACGGCACCTCGCCTGGCACCGTCGCCCCCACGTCGAGCAGCGCGCGGTGGACCCAGTAGACGTGCGTCTCTTCGCGCGCCACCACACACTGATAGGCGTTGTTGACGTCGTAGTCGGTCACGAGGCGAGCCGACGCAACACGCCGCTCGAGCACGGCGAGCCGGGCGACGTAGAACTCGAGGAGGAGGGGCGGGAGGTCTGAGGGCGTCACGCCTTTTGCTTCTCCTTGCACGTGATGCACACGCGCGTCCACGGAATCGCGTTCAACCGCGCGTCCGCGATGGGCTCACCGCAGTCGCGACACAGGCCAAACACACCCTTGTCGATCCGCACCAACGCCTCGTCGATCGCTTGCACGATCTTCGCGTCGGTCTGTTTCAGCTTCAGCGTGATGTGCACTTCGTTGTTGCCGCTGGCCTGGTCGGCCAAGTCGCCTTGACGGCCGTTGTTGTGCTCCATCGAACTCTGGATGGGTTTGACACCGGCCGCCGGGGACAGCTCCGCGCGTTTCCTCAGCAGCACGTCCTTGATGTCGGCGACGTTCATCGATCCAGCTCCACAACCCCGGCGCCTGGCGGCCTGGGAATGTCCGATCTTAACATGCGGTGTCGTGCCGGTTCGCTACTCGGCCCGCAGGGTGGCCAAGGGCTTCCGCTGCAGCACGTCCCAGCTGGCGGCCACGCCCACGACCGACACCACGACGCCCGTCGTGGCAATGCCGACCAGCCACAGCGCCGGGACCGGCCGATAGGCCATGTCGAAGGCAAACCTACTCAATGCCCACGTGAGAGCGGCCGCACCGGCCGCGCCGAGTACCCCGGCCAGGACGCCGAGGACCCCGTACTCGAGCAGCAGCATCGTCGCAATCACCCGACGGGTCGCGCCGAGCGTCTTCAGAATGGCGGCCTCGTACACCCGCCGGAACTTCGTCATCGCCACCGCCCCGACCAGAATCATCAGGCCGCTCACGACTACCAGCGTACCCACGACCGTCACGGCCAAGGTCACGTTGTCGACCACCGTCTTCACTGCCGAGAGCATCTCCCGGCCGTCGATCACCGAGACGTTGGGATAGCCACCGGCCAGGTCGCTCAACAACCGCGCCCGGTCGGCTCCCGCCTCTGGGCCTCGCACAAACGCGATGTGCCCATGGGGCGCAGTATCGAGCAGCCCCGGGCGGAAGACGAACATGAACCCGCCGGCCCGGCCATCGCTCCAGTCGACGTGTCTGACCGAGGCTACCGTGGCCGTGACGACGCGTCCAAGCACGTCGAAGCGGATGGTATCGCCAATGCGAATGCCGAAGCGCTCTCTCAGACTCTCTTCGATGGACACTTCCCCGCTGGCCGACGGCCCGTCCCACGCGACGCCTTCCACGATGCGCTCGTTCGCCTCGAGATGGCTGCGATACGTGACCGTGTACTCGCGCGCGAGCGAACCGCGTCCCCGGACGTCTTCGTAGTCGTCGAGCGTCAGGTCCTTGCCCTGCACGCCGACGACGCGGGCTCGCAGCACGGGCAACGTGCGCGGTGCGGGCGCGCCAGCAGGCCGGCGCGACGACAGCGTCGAGATGACCCCGGCCAGCTGGTCGGACTGGATGTCGAGCAGGAACATATCGGGGGCGTCGGTCGCCAGATCGACCGACACCTCGCTGACGAGATTCTGCTGGAGGGCGCGGACGCCAAGAATGAAGAACGTCCCCAGGCCGACGGTCAGCAGCACCAGGTGTACTTGGCCACCGGGCCGCGTCAACTGCAGCGCGGCGTGCCGCAACGGGAACCATCCGGCCGCCGACAGTGGACGCACCGACGCAATGAGCGCCACGCCAGCCAGATACAGCACCGCGGCAACGACCGCGAAGCCGATGGCAACGATGCCCCCAATCCGAACCGACCCCGCTTGCCACATGGTGAGCGCCAGCACAGACCCGCCGACCCCGGTGGCCGCCGTCCACCAGACCCAGTCACGGCCGCCTGTGGCTGTCTCGTCGCGCAGGAGCCGCGACGGCTTCACGTGGCGCACATCGAGTAGGGGCACGAGAGAGAACAACAGGGACACGAGCAGCCCCGTGCCAGCGCCCTGCGCCACGGCCGACGGGGTCAGCCGATAGTTCACGTCGAGACCGGCGGTCACGGCGGGCCCGAGCCACTGCGGAATCCAAGCCACGACACCGGTGGCGATCAGCACGCCCACGACACTGCCGAGCGCGCCGAGCACGATCACCTGCGTCACGTAGATGGCCAGCACCTGAGCGGCGCGCGCGCCGAGACACTTCAGAACCGCGATGCTCTTCAGCTTCTGCTGCACGAACACGCGCGTCACGCTCGACACGCCCACGCCGCCCAGGATCACCACCACGAGACCCACCAGGCTCAGATAGTTCTCGGCACGCGCGAAGTCCTCGCCCATGTCGCCTTCGGTGTCGCTGTAGGAGCGCACCCGCACGAAGCTGTTCTTCGCGTCCTCTCGCAAGGCCGTCGCCAGCGCGATGAGCCCGGCATCGGGCGTCTTGACGAGGCGCTGATGGGTCACGCGGCTGCCGAACGCCAGTAGCGATGTCTGCTCCAGGTCGGCGATGTCCACGATCACGCGCGGACCCAGGCTGAACGCACCGAGCCGCCGACCAGGCTCAGCCTCAATCACGCCGCGCACCGTGAAGTCGCGTCCGCCGATGGCGATGGGATCGCCTACGGCAATCCCCAGCTGCGCCAACAATTCCGGCCGGACGAGCGCGCCGAACCCCGCCACGAGGCCATGCGTATACCTTGCACCACCCTGGAGCACCAGCCTTCCGTAGTACGGAAAGCCGGGGCCCACGGCCTTGAGTTCCACCATGCGGGCCGGCGCACTCGCCGAGGAGGCCGCGCGAGCCATCGTGGCCGTCTCGGCCGTGCGAGCCACCTCTGCGCCCGCCGTGCGGAGCCGCGCGTCCACGCGTGCGGCCACTTCGCCTTCGATGGGGCGCGAGCTCGACACCAGGAGGTCGGCACCAATGAGCGCGCGCGCCTCGCCAGCAAACACCTGACGCACGCTCTGAATCACGGAGCGCAGGGTGACGATGGCTCCGACGCCGAGGGCGATGCAGAGAAAGAAGAACACGAGACGCCGCCAAGACGCGCGCATCTCGCGCGCCGCCATGACGAGCACGAACCTCATCGTGTGGCTCCTACCGCGGCGGTGGTCAACTCGGGCACGGACCGGCCGTCGCGCATCGTGAGCCGCGCGTCGGCCAAGGCGGCGATCTCGTGGTCGTGGGTCACCAGTACCAGCGTGACCTTGCGGGCCGAGCGCACGGAGAGCAACAGCTCGAGGATGTGCCGTCCATTGGCGCCGTCGAGATTGCCGGTCGGCTCGTCGGCCAGGATGAGCGGCGGGTCGTTGGCCAGCGCGCGCGCGATTGCGACACGCTGCTGCTCGCCGCCCGACAGCTGGGACGGATAGTGATGGCCACGGTCGCCGAGCCCGACCTCGGCCAACAGCGTGACGGCCCGGGTCCGGGCATCGCGGCGTCCCACCAATTCCATGGGCACCAGCACGTTCTCGAGCGCGGTCAACGAAGGCACCAGGTGAAAGAACTGGAACACGAACCCAATCCGCGCGCCACGTAGCACGGCCAAGCGGTCCTCGTCGAGCGCCGTGATGTCGGTGCCACCCACCTCAATCACGCCGGTCGTCGGCGCGTCGAGGCCGGCCATGAGGCCCAGCAGCGTCGTCTTGCCGCTCCCCGACGGGCCGACAATCGCCAGGAACTGGCCGTCGGGCACGGTCAAGTGCAGGGGGTGGAGGATGGTGAGGGGACGGCCGCCACTATCGACGGTTTTCGAGACGTCACGCAGCGTGATCATTCGGTGGACGAGCCCTCGAGCGCGCGCACGATCGGATCGAGCACGCGCCACACGGTGTCGGCCACCAGCGCCGCGCCCGCTTGATTCGGGTGAATGCCGTCGGCCTGATTGAGCGAGTCGATACCAGCCACGCCTTCGAGCAGAAAGGGCAGCAGCGTGACGGCGTGGCGGCGTGCCGCCGCCGCGTACGCCTGGCGGAAGCGCAACGTGTACTCTGGACCGTTGTTGGGCGGCGCTTCCATGCCCGCTATGACCACGCGAGCGCCCGATCGGATGGCCGCAGCGACGATCGTATCCAGGTTGCGCTCGAGGTCATCAGGAGGCAACCCACGCAGGGCGTCATTCCCTCCGAGCGCCACGACCAGAATCTGGGCGCCGCCGTCGAGCGACCAATCGAGCCGGCGGACGCCGCCGGCCGAGGTGTCCCCAGACACGCCCGCATTCACCATGGTCCAGCCCGTGCCACGCGCGGTGAGGCGCGCCGCGATGAGCGAGGGGTAGGACTGGTCGGCTGGCAATCCGAGACCGGCGGTCAGGCTGTCGCCCAGGAACACGATTCGGCGGACAGGCCGCGCCGGCCGATCGCTGGCGGCGGCACTGGCGACGAGGCCCGTGCCGGTCTCCGCCCCAGAGGCGGGCGAATTGCCGTCACCGGCGACCGAGCTGGACGACGAAGGCGCGCCGGAGCAGCCGCTGAGCGCGGCGACCAAGGCGAACACTGACAGGGAGAGGGGGCGCAGCATGCAGCTACCCATTATGACGGAATGCCAGCAGGTCACGTTCCGCCGCCCCGGAACGCACCGTTCGGCAGCTACTCGGCGCGCACGACCACCACCGTGACGTTGTCGGTCGTGCGGCGCAACAGGGCCTCGTCCACCAGCCGCCGCGCGGCCTGCTCCGGGGGCGCGGACACGGCCAGCCGTCCGATCGTGTCGTCGTCTACGACGTTGTGGAGGCCATCGGTCGTCAGCACGAAGACGTCCCCGGACTGCACCGGCACCGACACGAGCTCGGGCTCCCCGCCGTCGCGTGCGCCGATGATGTGCGTCAGCACGTGCCGCATGGGATGTGCACGCGCGGCCGCCTTGCGCGCCCCGTCGGACCCGAGCATGGACACCAGCCAGGTGTCATCGTGCGTCAGCTGGACGGTCGTGGCGCCACGCACGAGATAGGCGCGGCTGTCGCCGACACTGCCGATGACCACGTCACGCGGGCCTACCAGCAAGGCCGTGATCGTCGTGCCCATGCCCAAGAGCCCTGGGTCGGATGCGCCGGTCGTGTAGACGCGCGCGTTCGCCCGCTGCAAAGCGCCTTTGAGCCGGCTCGCCGGCAGGCCTTCATCGGGACCGAGGGCTGACCCGGTGCGGCTGGCCCTGATGTCGTCGGCCAGGGTGGCCACCGCGAGATGCGAGGCGATCTCGCCGGCCTGATGTCCGCCCATGCCATCCGCGACGACGAACAAGCCGACCTCGCCATCCACGAGCCAGTGGTCTTCGTTGCCAGCGCGGACGGGCCCTACGTCGGAGCACCCCCCGCTGGTCACTCGCCTCACGTCATGTTCGCCCGGGCGCCGCACGTCCGTATCCGACTCCACCACGCGAGACTACTGCCGAACGGGCTCGCGGACAACTCGCCGGCGCCGTGTCGTATACTCACCGGCGTGATCAGCGCGCCGTTGCAGCCGGTGCTGGCACGCGCGACGGCGCTGCTCGAGCGCGGACGCGGCACCGCGGCCGCCGACTTGCTCGAGCCGCTGTTGCAGTCGCGCAGCGTCAAACGCCAGGACGAGTTCGTCATTCGCGCGGCGCTCGCCGAGGCGTGCCTGCTACAGGGCGATCCCGACCGCGCGGCCACGGTCCTAGGGCGGACGCCAGACCAGATTCGCGAGCCGCTCCCACAGGCGGTGCTGTCGACCCTGTGGCGTCTGCATGGCCGCATTGCGTATGCCCGCGGTGAGCAATCGCGGGCCATTGCGCTCCACGCCCGCGCGCTCAAGCACGCCGAAGAGGCGCACGACTCCAGGGGCATCGGCCTGGCGCACTTCGAACTCGTCGCCTGTTATCGCAAGGTCGGCGACCACGCGATCGTGCGAGAGCACCTGACGGAGGCCGCGGCCGCGCTGCATGCGGCGGGGGATCGCCGGCACCTGGCGCAGGTGCACTCGGTCTCGGGCATCCTGCACGCGCAAGAGGGACGCTACGATGACGCGACGGCGGCGCTGCGGAACGCCGAGCGCATCGCTGCGGCGCTCGGTGCCGACGACGTCCTCGCTCTGGCCTACATGAACCAGGCGGCCGTCGCGCAGCTGCGGCGCCGCTACGACCAGGCCATCGCGCTGGCCGAGCGCGCGGTCGCGCTCCACGAATCGACCGGCCAGCCGCATCGTCTCGCGGCCGCGCTCGCCACTCTTGGGCACATCAGGGTCAAGCTTGGCCACCTTGACGACGCCGAGCAGGCGTTGCACCGGGCGCTGGCCATCACGTCGCGCGCCCAGGCGCACGAGATCGCCGGTGCCGTGCACGACACGCTGGCGCAGATTGCGCTGATGCGCGGCGACTACGAGGGTGCCGCCGACTCGCTCACCCGCGCGGCCGAGGCCTTCGGCGCATACGGCCGCGAGACGAGCCGGTGGTACGAGTGGTCGGTGCGAGTCGTTACAGCGCGACTGGCGAACCGGCGCGGCCATCCCGACGAGGCCCTCGCGCTCGCCGACGCGATCGTCGCGGCCGAGGGCGTGCCTCCGGCGGAGCGTTTGGATGCCGAACTCATCGCCGCCGAGGCCCTGCTGCTCGGCGGTCGCGCAAGCGACGCGCGCGAGCGCATCGCCGCCGTCGAAGGGCGCATCGACCCGCGCACGACACCGGGCGCGTGGGGCGAGTTCCTGCGCGTGCGCGGGCAGCTGCACGCCTCGGAAGGTCGCGCCAACGAGGCGTATCACGACATCGCGCAGAGTGTCAGCGTGTTCGAGCTCGTGGGCGAACGGTATCAGTCGGCGGTCAGTCACTTCGCGCTTGGACGCCTCGCGCGCGAGGCCGGCGCGCGTTCCATTGCCGATCGGCACCTCACGGAAGCCCGCGACGCGTTTCGGGCGCTCGGATCCCACCGCGATCTGCACGAGACCGAACGGGCGCTGGCCGAAGTGCCACCGCGTGGCACCGGCGTGTATCTGGGCTCGCCGGTTGATGCCGACGACGCGCTCGTGCAGCGCCTGGTGAACGCGTCGGTGCTGCCCGACTTGCTGGCGCACGAACTCGTGATGGCCGTCCGCGAGGCGGTGCTGGCCGATGTCGCCGTGGTCTTCGTCACGCCGGCCGCGGGCGAACTTCGTCTGATTGCGTGCGCCGGCGGCGACACCAACGCCGCTCGCACCCTTGCTGCCGCCGCCGCGACCGGCGGCGCGTATGGGGGGCAACCGATTGTCGTCCGGCCGCTCGGAACCGATCCGGACGGACCGCGCCGTCTTGCGGTGGCGTCGTCGCGCGCGTGGAGCGACCTCGGCCTGCGGCGCACGCGAATGATGGCCGCTGTGGCCCACCAGGGCTTTGACTTGTGCGCGGCCAGGGAACGTCCGACCATAGCCAGGGTCACCTCGGGTGAGCGTCCGCTCGAGCCCCTGCTGGCCGGCTTCATCTGCGCCTCGCCGTCGATGCAGCGTGTCGTCGAGCAGGTGCAGCGCATGCAGGGCAACGACCTGATCGTGCTCATTACGGGGGAAAGCGGCACCGGCAAGGAACTGGTCGCCCGGGCCATCCACGTCGGCTCGCTGCGGAGCGCGGCCACCTTCCTGCCGTACAACTGCACGACGACCACCCGGGAACTGGCCGACAGCCAGCTCTTCGGCCACCGCCGGGGCGCCTTCACCGGTGCGGTCAACGACCAGCCTGGCCTCATCCGAGCCGCGGCCGGTGGCACGCTCTTCCTGGACGAGGTTGGAGACCTGCCGTTTGACGTGCAGCCGAAACTGCTGCGCTTCCTGGAGCAGCGCGAGATCCTGCCGGTCGGAGAAACCAAGCCGCTGCAGGTTGATGTGCGAGTGCTTGCGGCGACCAATGCCGACCTCGAGCAGCGCGTGAGCGAGGGCAAGTTCCGCGAGGATTTGTACTACCGGTTGAGCGTGATCCGGATTCCCATCCCGCCACTGCGGCAGCGTCGCGACGAGATTCCGCACATGGCCACCTTCTTCCTCCGCGAGGCGTCGGATCGGCTCGGCAAGCCCGACGTGCAACTGAGCCCCGAGGTGCTGAGCCTTTTTGCCTCGTACTGGTGGCCCGGCAACGTGCGCCAGCTCCGCAATGAGGTGCAACGCGCGGTGGCCCTGGCGTCCCCGGGCAGCACCGTTGTCCCCGAGCACCTCTCGCCGGACCTGACCGCTGAGCCACCACGGAGCCAGTCCGGTTTTCCTGCGCTGAGCGGCGCTCCGCGGCTGGAGTCCGGGCAAACGCTTGCGAGTGTCATCGACGACGTGGAACGCGCCCTAATCAGCGAGCAGCTCGCCAAGAGCGGCGGAAACATCGCTGAGACAGCTCGAACCCTCGGATTGACGAGGCGCGGCCTATACCTGAAGCTCAAACGCCTCGGACTCGCCTCGCTGGGCGAGCAGGACTGAGTATTCAGTATCCATTTCGCAAGCCTATAGGATACAAAGTATCCTGAATAGCCAAGCTGCTGGCCCCTCTGATTGCTCTTTTAATGTATTTAGTGTCACTTAAAGTCGTTCTAAATACCTATTAGGCATTTACGTTAGTAGATGGGCCCGGATCTTGGAGTAGTGGTTGGCATTGCACGACTTGGTCAACCGACCACTGAACACCCTGGAGCGAACCGTGGCCTACACTCAGCAATCGAAAGCCGTCATCAGCGCCACTCAGCGAAACACGTCGCGGCAGCGGGTCTCGATGCCCGCACGTCTCACCTGGAAGGACCAGGGTGGCATGGTGCGGTTCGCCTCGGTCGTGACCCGGGACGTGAGCGACACCGGCGTATTCGTCGAGTGCGGCTCAGTGGCACCCCTCCCGCTGTTTCGCCTGGTCCACCTCCAGTTCGAAGG
Organism: Acidobacteriota bacterium; assembly: GCA_031415235.1. Taxonomy (GTDB): domain Bacteria; phylum Acidobacteriota; class Vicinamibacteria; order Vicinamibacterales; family UBA2999; genus CADEFD01. Next base: position 9,993 of record JANORI010000126.1, read on the forward strand.
ACAGGGCGCGCCGGGAGGCCCCCTGGCGTCTGGTCGGGTGCTGGCCGCCGTCTGGCGCGTCGAACGGGACGGGCCGGCCGCGGGCGGCGCGGCTGGCTACGCCCTGCGTTTCATGGTCGACCCAACCGACCAGGCCGCGGCGCCGCGGTTCGCCCTGCCCGACATGGCCGCGGCCTCCTAGGACGCCCCGGCCCGAGACCCGTCGAGTGCGGTCCCCCCGCGCTCGGCTCGCTTCCGCCAGAACCGCGCCAACCCCTGCCACAACTGTTCAAACGGCGCTGCGGCCTCTACCGTTTGCGCCTCGTCCTCCGACAGTACCGCTCGTGCGTCCTTCCGCATCCACGCGACCCAGCCGGCGCACCGCGAGGCGTCGTCGCCGTCGGCCTCGAGTGAACGACGGGCCGCCTCGCCCGCCCGCGCCAGTGACTGCCGATAGGCCGCGAGATGGCCCACGGGGTCGGCGACCTCGCCAAAGTGCGTCAGAAACAGACGGGCAGGACGCCAGGCCTCGAGTACGTCGAGCGTGAGTGCCCACTGCTCGAGGTCGATGTCGGGCGGCGGCGTGGCCGGTAGCACGTAGCCCGGGCGCACGCTGATGCCCGTAGCATCGCCCACATAGACCGTTGCATCGGCCTCGTCGCGGTAACTGACATGGTGCACCGCATGCCCAGGCGTGTACCGCACCTCGAACCGGCGGTCCGCGATCGCGAGCGTCTCGCCGCCTCTCAGCGGTCGGAGCGCCTCGGGCGGCACGGCCCGGAACTCGCCCCAAAGCCGGTCCATCTCAGCGCCGTAGAGCCGAGTGGCGCTGGCCACCAACTTCTCGGGGCTGGCCAAGTGTCTCGCGCCGATCTCATGGACGTACACCGGCAATCCTGGATACGCATGAGCGAGCGTGCCCGCCGCACCGGCGTGATCGAAGTGGATGTGCGTGAGCAGCAGCGCGCGGACGTCGGCGATTCGGTACCCGTGGCGCGCCAGCCCGGCCTCGAGGGCTGCACGGCACGACGTCGGGCCGGGGTCGACGAGCACCACGCCGCCATCAACCGGGATCGCGGCAGCGGCGATCACCCGCGGCCGTCCAAGGAAGTTCAAGTCGATCGTCACGGGCATCACCACAGCACGGGGCCGATGAGGCGGTCGCGTACCACGCGGCCCATCGTGTGCAGCTCCATCGGCATGCCGCGGTTGTCACCCACGACAAAGTACTCATCCGGCCCGAGTGAGAACTCGGCACTGTGCCGTGGATTCCGCAACGAGAGGTAGGGCTCGTCGAGAACCACGCCGTTGACGTCCACGAACCCGAGTGGCCAGTGCGACGCCCGTGCCTGCGCCGGCGCCCACGGCGCCGCCGACGACGGCGCCTTTCCTCCCGCCCGCGATCGCACCAATCACGGCGCCAGCCCCGGCGCCGATGCCGATCGTGGCGGCATCGGTCTTCTTCGTGCTGCGTGCCTCTCGGGCAATGGCCACCGTGCCGATGGCCGTGTCCGACTGATCGATGACGATTGACATTCGCACGGTGAGATCCTCCTTCCCCACCTTACCCCGATCCGAGGCTCGTCAACGACTCGTTCCTCCACCGTTCACGGCAGGTCATCGCGTCATCGGAGAGTTTCTGGGAACACCGGCGCTAGCCATCCCGTTATGATGACGGTCGAAGGATTTAGGGAGTCCACACACATGCCAATCGCCTTGTTGGTTCTTGCGTTCGCGATGCTCGGGACGGCTTGTTCGCAACCTGCGGCCCCGGTCGCGGCCCCACCGCCCCTCACCTCGGGACTCGACCCCACAGGCTTCGACAAGCGTGTGAGAGCGCAGGACGACCTGTTCACCCACGTCAACGGCGCCTGGCTTGCCAAGACCGCGATTCCAGCCGACCAGGCGTCTTACGGCGGATTCTACGAGGCGCACGACCGGACGCAGGAACAACTCAAGGTCCTGGTCGAGAACGCGGCGAGAGATCCCGGCGCGACCGGCAGTGCGCAGCAGAAGATCGGCGACTTCTTCACGTCGTTCATGGACGAGGCGCGGGCCGACTCACTCGGCATCACGCCGCTGGCGCCCGAGTTCAAGGCCATCGACGCGCTCAGCACCAAGAAAGACCTGGCCGTCTACTTCGCGCGCCAGCTCGAGCTTGGCGTCGGCGGCGCCCCCGTCCAGGGCGGCGTTGAAGGCGACGCGAAGGATCCGACCCAGTCGGTGCTGTACCTCTCACAGGGCGGGCTCGGCATGCCCGACCGGGACTACTACCTCAAGGACGACGCCAAGCTGAAGGAGTACCGCGCCAGGTATGTGGCGTACATCGGTGCGATGTTGACGGCGGCCGGCGTGCCCGATGCGCCCAAGGCGGCAGCGGGCGTGATGGCGATCGAGACGGCGCTCGCGCGCGCCCACTGGACCACCGTACAGAATCGCGACGCCGTGAAGACGTACAACAGAGTCGCCACCGCCGACCTGCCTGCGCGGTTCCCCGGACTCGACTGGGCCGCATGGACGGCCGAACTCGGCCTGTCGTCGGCTCCCCATGTCGTGGTGTCGCAGCCGAGCTTCTTCGCGGCCTTCGGCAGGCAGGTCGCCGCCACGCCGGTGGACCAATGGAAGCCGTTCCTGAGATTCCACGCCATCGATCGCTTCGCGCCGTACTTGAGTGCCTCGCTCGTGAACGCGCGCTTCGACTTCCGCGGCCGCACCTTGCAGGGTATCCAGGAACTGCAGCCCCGCTGGAAGCGCGCCCTTGCCAGTCTCGAGACCACCACCGGTGAGCTGCTCGGCAAGGTCTTCGTGGAGGCTCATTTCACGCCCGCCGCCAAGGCGCGCATGGATACGCTCGTCGAGAATCTGCGCGCAGCCTACGGCGAGGGCATCGACGGACTCGAATGGATGGGACCTGAGACGAAGAAGGAAGCGCACGCCAAGCTGGCGGCTTTCCGCCCGAAGATCGGCTACCCCTCGACGTGGCGCGACTATTCAAAGGTGGCGATCGCGAAGGACGACCTGGTCGGCAACATGATGCGCGCGATTGCCGCCGACACGGAGTTCCAGATCGCCAAGGTCGGCACGCCGGTCGATCCCGAAGAATGGGGCATGACGCCCCAGACGGTGAACGCCTACTACAACCCGATCCGCAACGAGGTCGTGTTCCCCGCCGCCATCTTGCAGCCCCCGTTCTTTGACATGGGTGCCGACGACGCGATGAACTACGGCGGCATCGGCGCCGTCATCGGTCACGAGATGGGCCACGGCTTCGACGATCAGGGACGCCAGTACGACGCCAAGGGCATGCTTCGCGACTGGTGGACGCCGAAGGACGCCGAAGAGTTCACTCGACGCGCCAAGGGCCTGGTCGCCTACTACGGCGCCATGGAAGTGCTGCCACAGCTGAAGGTGAACGGCGACCTGACGCTCGGTGAGAACATCGGCGACCTCACCGGCCTCATCATCGCGCATCGCGCCTACACGAAGTCGCTCAAGGGACAGGTCGCGCCCGTCATGGACGGCCTCACCGGCGATCAGCGCTTCTTTGCAGGGTGGGCGCAGGCCTGGCGGGCCAAGATCCGCGACGACTCAATGCGCCAGCGCATCATGGTCGACCCGCATGCGCCCGACGCGGTGCGGAGCAACGGGCCGTTGCCGCACGTGGCCGCGTTCTACGAGGCGTTCGGCGTGAGGCCGGGCGACAAGCTGTTCCTGCCGCCAGAGGCGCGCGTCAGGATCTGGTGACCGCCGCCGGGTGGGGCGCGGCGTTCAACGCCGCGTGCCCTGTCCGAAGGTATCGCACGCGTCGATGGTGCCTTGGGTCAGTCCGCGACGCAGCCACTCCACGCGCTGCTGCGACGACCCGTGGGTCCACGACTCGGGCGAGACTCGGCCCTGCGACTGGCGCTGCAGCGTGTCGTCGCCAATGGCGGCGGCGGCCCGCATCCCTTCTTCGACATCGCCGTCCTGGAGCATCTTCTGACTGGCGTGGTTGCCCCAGACGCCGGCAAAACAGTCGGCTTGCAGTTCCTGCAGCACCGATAGCCGATTGCCTTCGACCTCGCCGGCGCGCTGGCGCGCCGCCTGTACTTGTGCTGAGACGCCCAGCACGACCTGGAGGTGATGGCCGACCTCATGCGCGATCACGTAGGCTTGGGCGAAGTCGCCTGGCGCCCCGAACTTCTGGTCGAGTTCGCGAAAGAAGCCCAGGTCGATGTAGAGCTTCTGGTCGGCGGGACAGTAGAACGGCCCGACGGCCGCCGAGTTCGTGCCACACGCCGACTGCACCGCGTCGTTGAAGAGCACCAGCGTGGGCGGCGTGTAGCGCTCGCCGGTCTGCTGGAAGACCCGCGTCCACGCGTCCTCGGTCGAGGCGAGTACGACGGCGGCAAACTCGGCCTGTGGGTCGCCGGACGGTGCGCCGACCTGCCCCTGCTGCGCCGGCGCCTCACTGCCGCCGCCGGCACCG
>JANORI010000127.1:0-1941 GCA_031415235.1 Acidobacteriota bacterium
CGACGAGGCGGGCGAAGCTGACGCCGCCGTAGTCGGTCGCCTCGTAGCGCTGGATCGCTTGCTCCTGGAGAGCAACCCGCTCGGCGAGCTGTCGTTGGGTCAGGCCGCACGCGATGCGCGCCCTGATGAGCGCGGTCGGCAGTTGGTCGATACCCGTCGCCTCGATCAGAGTTGTGTCGTGGAGCGCGTCGTACTCGGCCAACTCTGCCTCGAGGTCGCCCAGCGTGCCGCGGAGGGCGTCGAGCTGCAGCTCGCGCATCTCCGGTTGCAGCCAGTCTGGAAGGAGGGTGCGGTGCAGTTCGTCGATCGTATTTCGTACCCCGCCGGCTCTGCTGCGGGTGATCCTGTACTGCCGCTCGTTCTTGATGATGGCTCGAACTCCTTTAGGTCGATGACGACGATTCCCTTGCGTTGACCATCGCGGGGGCTGAAAGAACTCCACGAAGTACTCACCGGAGCCGACCTCGACGACGTTCGGGAAGAACTCGCAGCCGAACTCGGCGTTCTGTGCGGGCCGACCGCGCTACAGATCGAGCAACGCCGGGTGGAGCAGTGCTCGGTCGACACCGACGGGGTCGTAGCAACCGTCGATGTCGCCGGGGTGGAGCTTCCCAGTGACAAAGCTGCCATCGATCCAGGCCCGATGGCAACCGACGGCCTTCAGCGCGAGAAGCGCGCCGCGGCGGCACCCTTTGAGCAGATGCAGTCGCCAACTCGACGTGCCGAACGATTCCTCGACTTCGGTCCAAGCCGCGGTCCACTCACCAGCTGGCAAGCGACCATCGACGAGCGCCGGGATCATCGACACAACATACCAGTTGTGTCGAGTCTCTGTTATCGGTACTTCGTTGGGCCAACCTCAGGCCGGCGCGAGCAATGGATGGCGGTGCCCGGGGGAGAGTGAACCAAGGCTGTGCCACTCAACCGCCACGTCCTGCATGACCAGCGCTGAGTCGAGGCTGATCGACCCTGCTGGAAAGGCGATGCGGTCGTCGAAGAATGACGAACGGACGTGACGAATGTCGGCGGCCTGGATGCGCCAAGTCGTCGTGCGGAATTCCAGACCGTCGAGTCGGTCGGAGCGGCGGGTCGGCGAGAAGCCAGCTGCGCCAGCCCGGAAGAAGTTGGAGGCCTCGGTGGTCGAGGCGAAGAGCTCGCTGTCGGCCAACTCGTCTCGCATCCCCACGGCAGCATCGACGAAGCACTGCGAATCGCGAGCGGTGAAGGCGACTGCAATTGCATCAGCCGACTCGGCGCTCCTGAAGTCCGCCCTCTCGTGGCGGCCGGGGAACAAGCGGTCGCCCGCGGCGATGTTCACGATGGCCGCGCTGTGACGTGTCGGGATGTACACGCCCGTCCGTAGTCCGGTCTCGTCGTGCCACTGGACAGCAAAGCGATGAGCGGCGTTCTCACTCGTGAGGCCCAGACGTGCTGGCACGCCGCGGGGTCGCAGCTGTCCGAGCCGGATGAGGCAGATCCCGGCTACGGCCCATCCGTTGACAAACTGCGGCTCGAATGGCGCTGGGATCATCGTTGCGGCGACGTCCCGGTCCAGCCGATAGTTGATCAAGAGCCGGCGTTCAACGACGCCTTGCATTGTCGGCACTCTCATCCCGGCCACTCCCTTGCTTGTCGTTGACGGTGACTACTGGATAGCGTACACTACGAGAATGAATACTAGCAAGGTAGACGATAACGGAATAGCTCAGCTTGACGAAGGCTTGATGATCGACGAGTTGGCGCGAAGGGCTGGCCTCGTCGTGTCGACCGTTCGGCTCTACCAGAACAAGGGCCTCGTGCCTCCACCTTCCAAGCGAGGTCGAGTCGGCTACTACGACGAACGACACCTCGAACGGCTTCAGGCGATCGCCCAGCTCCAAGAACGCGGCTTCTCACTCGCTGGCATCAAGGAGTTGTTCGACGGCATGGAGGCGGGAGACA
>JANORI010000128.1:0-16307 GCA_031415235.1 Acidobacteriota bacterium
TCGGCCGCCTTGGTGTTGACCGACTGGTACTGCGCCAGGCCGATGGAGTACTGCAGGCGGTTCTGGAGCGAACCCACGCTGCCCACGACCGTGCCCACCGTCGCGACGGCGGCAGTGACCGCGGCGACCGCGGTGGCCGCGCCGGCGGCCGTGGCGATGGTGCTCGCATTGATGCCGAGCGTGGTCGTGTCGGCCGCGCCGATCGTGCCACCCACGGTGCCGCCAGCGCCGCCGCTCACGAACACCGAGAAGCCCTGCGCGGTGCCGAGGCCGGCCACCGTCACTTCACGGGCGATTTCCGCGACGACGTCGGTGAACTCGTTGTTCAGCGTGGTGCGGCTGCCCGCGAAGCCCGCCGATGCCGACTGCGAGGCCAGGGTCGAGAGACGGTCGAGCAGCGTGCTGATGTTGTCGAGCGCGCCGTTCTTGATCTGCAGCGTCGACAGGCCGTCGTTGGCGTTGCGGATGCCCTGGTTGAGCACCGCCTGTTCCGAACGGTAGCTGTTGGCGACGGCCAAGCCGGCCGCGTCATCTCCGGCCTGGTTGATGCGGAAGCCGCTCGACAGCCGCGTCAACGTCCTCTGAAGGCCAATGCTGGTGGTGTTGAGGTTTGCCTGGGCGTTCGAGGCCGAGACGTTGCTGACGACTGAAAATGAAGCCATGTGAAATCTCCTCCGTGAGTCGCTCACCGGCGTCCCTGCCGGTGTAACCGGGAAGGCTTACCTTCCACGCGTCGGAGAGGTAATCGGAGGTCGCTCGCAGTTCTTGAATGGGCCCGGCGGAGTTGGCATGGATTCGGCTCTCCACTCGTGCCGGAGACGCGACACATGGCGCACTGCTTGGTGAACAACACGCCTGAAATACTCGATCTCGGCCCGGAAACCTGGGGTCAACTGCTCGAGACGCTCGACCGGTCGCTCGTCGCGAATCGCCGCGTGGTGACGGCCGTGCGATTCGACGGTGTCGACCAGCCGTCATTTCGGAGCGGCGCCCTCGCGACGGCCGAACTCGCCCGGATTGCGCGGGTTGACATCGATGCCGAGGATGCCGCGACCTTGCTGTCGACGGCCGTGACCGCGGCCGCCGACAGCTTGCCGGGCCTCGTGACTGGCGTGCGGATGACGGCGGCGGCGCTGCGCGCCGGCGCGGCCCACGCACACACCGATGTCGTGGCGCTCGTGGCAGCAGTCCAGTCGCTCGTCGCCCTGACGGCCGCTGCGGCGACCGCCGCACACCTGTCGATGGGGGAGACGCCCGGCGCCGACCCCGCGGTTGTGAACGCCTGCGGCGACCTGGAGACAGCCCTGCGCGCTCTCGTGGCCCACCAGGCCCTCGAGCACTGGCCGGCGCTTGCCGACGCGCTCGACGCCGATCTGGCGCCGGCCATCGCGCACTGGCACGACGTTCTTGAACCCATTCGTGAAAGGGCACACGCATGAGCATCTACTGCGACCACCCCACGCAGGGCAGCGGCTCCATCCTCTTTCCGACCAGCGGCGTCCATCTGTTGTATCAGTGCGACACGCTGGCGCATCGCGTCGTCGTGACCGACGATGCCGGCCGCGTCGTGCGCGCGTTTGGTGGCTATGGGCGCACGTCCGGCTGCCTCGATACCCCGCTCGACCTCGTGTTCGTGCAACCGCAGTTTGCCGGTGAACACGTGCCGACGGATTCCGCCGATGCCGTGTGGGTGGCCGTCGCCGACTACGGCAACCGCCGCATTCAGGTCTTCGAACTCGACGGCACCGTGGTCGGCGAGCTGCACGTGGACGGCACAGACGGCCTGCGCTGGCCGCCCACGGGCCTCTCTTGGCGCGGGCCCGTGCTCGAAATCCTCGGCATCGAGGGCGCGCGCACGGCCGTGCATCTCAGCGCGGCGCTGCTGGCCAACGAGGCCGGCAGTCTCGGTCGCGGCCGCGTGTTGGCGCCGGTGTCCGCGGGAGCCCGGCACTGATGTCGACCGTGCCAGCGGCCACCGTGCGCTTTGCCCCGCCCGTCGTCGGGCAGGCCGAGATCGACGAAGTCGTTGCCACGTTGCAGTCGGGCTGGCTGTCGACCGGGCCGCGCGTGAAGCAATTCGAACAGGCGTTTGCCGCGTATGTCGGCGCGCCTCACGCCGTGGCGCTCAACTCGTGCACGGCGGCGCTCCATCTGGCCCTGCTCGCCATGGAGGTCGGCATCGGCGACGAAGTCGTCACGACTCCCATGACGTTTTGCGCCACGGCCAATGTCGTCATCCATACCGGCGCCACGCCGCGGTTCGCCGACATCGATCCGGTGACCTGGAACCTGTCGCCCGAGGCTGCTGCGGCCGCGATGACCTCCCGCACACGAGCCGTGGTGCCGGTACATTTCGGTGGACGTCCGGCCAACGTGGCGGCGTTTCGCGCGCTGGCGGATCGTCACGGCGTGACGCTCGTCGAGGACGCCGCTCACGCCGTCGAGGCGGTGTCGGCGGGCCGGAAGATCGGCGCCTCCGCCGACTTTACCTGCTTCAGCTTCTACGCAACCAAGAACCTGACGACGGGCGAGGGCGGCATGCTCACGACGGCGTCGGCCGCGGCTGCGGCGTTTGTGCGCACGGCCTCACAGCACGGCATCAGCCGCGACGGCTGGTCGCGCTACGGCGCCACCGGCGCCCCGCACTACGAGGTGCTGTTCCCCGGCTACAAGTACAACATGATGGACCTGCAGGCCGCTATCGGTCTGCACCAGCTAGCCGGCCTCGAGTCGCGGATGACGCGGCGGGCGGCGGTGTGGGCGATCTACGACGAGGGACTGAACGACCTGCCGCTCACGCGTCCGGCCCCGGTGCCCGCCGGCGACGTCCACGCGCGCCATCTGTACTCGGTGCTCGTGTCGCCCGACTCCGGCTGGACTCGCGACGAGCTCATGGCCTCGCTGGCGACCGAGGGCATTGCCACCAGTCTGCACTTCCAGGCGCTGCACCTGCAGCCGTACTACCGCGAGCGCTATCACTTCACGCGCGGGATGTTTCCGGTGGCCGAACGGGTCTCCGACCAGGTGATGTCGCTGCCGCTCGGGGGCGGCATGACCGACGACGAGGCGTGGACCGTTGTGGGTGCGCTCCGACGCGCAATTCTGGGCCGGTCGCGGTGATGCCGATTACTTCCGGGATGACCGTCGTGTTTCATGTGGCGGCGGGCCCTCGTCTGGGCTTCGGGCACCTCGTGCGGTGCCGGTCACTGGCGCGCGCGCTGGGCGTCACACCGCGTGCGTGGGTGCGCGGCAGCGCCGCCACCCGCGCCTCGGCCAGAGCCATGGGCGTGGACGTGCTGCGCGACACGATCTCGCTTCGCGACGTGGGTCCGTCGCCCGTGCTCGTCGTCGATGATCCAGCGCCGGCCACCGCGTCAGCGTGCGTGCGGCGCGCGCAGGCGCTCGGCGTACCCGTGTGCACGATTCACGACGCCGGGCGCGCGCGGGTCGACGCGGACCTGGTCGTTGACGGTAGTGTCGGCCTGGCGTCCTATCGAGATGCGTCACGGCTGCTCGGACCTGAGTACGCCGTGCTGGACCCTGGACTGCGGGCGCGGCGCCGAGCCCGGCGCGTGCCGCGCAGCCGTTCCGTGTGCATCGCGCTCGGCGGAGGCGCACATGTCTTCGCCCTCGTGCCGATGCTCGTGACGGCGCTGACCGCGCACGCGCCTGGAGCGGACATCCAGGTGGCGAGAGGCTTCGTGCCGCGCAAGGCCCTGCCGGCTCTGGTGTCCGGCCAGTGGCTGGCGCCTGAGCACCTGGCCGACACCCTCGTCAGTGCGGAAGTTGCGATTGTGGCCGGCGGTGTGACGGTCTACGAGGCCTGCGCCCTGGGCGTGCCGCTCGTAGCCGTCGCGGTGACGTCTGCTCAGCAGCCGACCGTGCGGGCGCTCGACGTACTTGGTGCCGCCATCGACGGCGGGTGGCTGAAGGACGTGACGTCGGCCAGGCGTGTGGCAGAGCGAGCGGCGCGGTTGCTCGAAGCGCCAGCCGCGCAGCGACGGCTCGCGGCGTCGGCCAAGGCGCTCATCGATGGGGACGGGGTGCGCCGCGTGGCGGCGGCCATCCGGACGCTCGGCGCGCGCGGGCGCTCCAAGGAAAGGGCGTCTCATGCTGCCTGATCAGCGCGCGGTGCTCTTTGACCTCGACGACACGTTGTATCCGCTCCAGCAGTTCCTGCTGAGCGGATTCCGGGCCGTGGCGGTCCGCGTGAGGGAGGAGTGGGGGCACGCGCCCGAGGTCACGCTCGGCCTGCTGACCGCGGCGTATGGCTCCCACCGCGGGCGCGAACTCGACGTGCTGGCAGAGCGCCTGGCGTTACCAGCGGATGCGGTCGCGACGCTCGTCGCCGTCATCCGAGCCCACCGGCCGGACATCCGCCTGTTGGCTCCCGCGACCGCGGTGCTGACGGCGATGCGACGCGGATGGCGAGTAGGCATCGTGACCAACGGCCGTCCCGACATTCAGGCCCGCAAGATCACCGCACTTGGACTGTCGCCGATGGTCGATGCCATCGTCTTTGCGGCGGAGCACGGGTCCGGCGCCGGCAAGCCCGAGGCCGAACCCTTTCTAGAAGCCTGTCGCGCCCTCGGCGTCCCCCCAGACCGGACGGTGTTTGTTGGAGACGACCTGCGCTGTGACATCGCCGGAGCCCATGCCGTGGGCATGTCCACTATCTGGATTTCAGCCTCCGTGTCCCGGACAGCGGACGGCGCCCCGCCGTGCGCCAGCGTCGTGGTGCCTGCGCTGTCCCTCGTGCCCGCGACCGCCGCGAGGTTGACCGTCTCCCGTTGGAGTTCCCATGTCGCGTAACGTGAGGCAATTGCGCATCGGCCGCCGAGTGGCGGGCGAGGGCGCCCCCCTCTTCGTCGTGGCCGAGATCGGCCTCAATCACGACGGCAGAGTCGAGCGTGCGCTCAGTCTCGTGGACGCTGCCGCGGCCGCCGGTGCGTCGGCGGTGAAGCTGCAGACGCTCGACGCCGCTGCGCTGGTGGCCCCGGGCGCTCCGGCCCCGCAACACCTCGAGGCCGCCTCGATGGTGGAGTTCTTCCGGCGCTTCGAGCTCGACGAAGCCGCCCACGTGCGGATCGCGGCGCGCGCCCGCGAACGTGGACTGGCCGTGATGGCCACGCCGCTCTCGGAAGACGCCCTGGACATGCTCGAGCGGGTGGGGATCGACGCCTACAAGATCGCGAGCGGGGACATTACGTGGGAGCGGTTGATTTGCAAGGTGGCCGCTACCGGCAAGCCCGTCGTGATCTCGACGGGTATGTCCAGCCTGCCCGAAGTGCAGCGTGCGGTGGGCTGGGCCACCAGGGCAGGCGCGGCCGGCGTGGCTGTGCTGCACTGCGTGTCGGCCTACCCGGTGCCGAAAGGCAGCGAGAACCTGCGCGCCATCGCCACGCTCGGCATGGCCTGCGGCGCCATCGTCGGACTGTCGGACCACGGCGCCGACGGTTTCGCCGCGCCTCTGGCGGTGGCGATGGGCGCCGCCATCTACGAACGGCACCTCGTGCTTGCCGCCGATGACGACAGCGTCGATGCCGAGGTGTCGAGCACGCCCGGCGAACTGGCGGCCATCGTGCGGGCGGCGGCTCGTGCAGCGGCCGCCCTGGGCACCGGCGCCAAGGTCTGTCTGCCCGCGGAACGCCCTAACCTCGACGGCAGCCGTCGCGCGCTCTACGCGCGGCGACGCCTGCCGGCCGGCCACGTCGTGTCGGCCGCCGACATCATTGCCCTGCGGCCGGCCTTCGGGCTTGGCGCCGAGCGGCTCGCGGAACTGGTCGGCCAGCGGCTGACCCGCGACATCGACGGTGGCTCCGCCTTCCAGACCAACGACCTGCACGCGCACGACACAGGAGCCGAACATGTCGCTTAACGTCCTCATCACCGCCGGGTCGCGCCGCGTGCCGCTGGTCCGCGCGTTCCAGCGTGCCGTGGCCCAGCACCGCGGCGGCAACGTCATCGTCACCGATGTGAATCCGCTCTCGCCGGCGGTGCACGCGGCCAACCGCGCGTACCGCGTGCCGCTGGCCTCCGACCCCGGCTATCTCGACGCCGTACTCGAGATCGCGCTCGGCGAACAGGTGTCGCTCGTCGTGCCCACCATCGACGACGAGCTCGTGCACTTCGGCCGCGCGGCCGGCAGGTTCCGGGAGCAGGGCATCCGTGTGGCGGTGTCACCACCGCAGACCTCCGAGCTCTGCGAGGACAAATACGCGACCTGCCGGTATCTCACCGAGCGCGGTCTGCCGGCCGCCAGGTCGTGGCTCCCCGCAGACCTGCCAGCCGCACCGGTGTTTCCCCTCTTCATCAAGCCGCGGCGCGGCCGGGGCAGCGTGGGCGCATATCCGGTCCGCACCCAGCGCGAGCTCGACTTCTTCGTCGACTACGTGCCTGACCCGGTCGTGCAGTCCTACCTCGAGGGCCCCGAGTTCACGATCGACATGCTGTGTGATTTCTCGGGCCAGCCGCTCAGTATCGTGCCGCGCCGTCGTGACGTGATCCGCGCCGGTGTGAGCGACCGTGGCCGCACCGTGAACGACCCCGCGCTCATCCAGGTGGCCGAGCGGTGCGCGGCGACCCTGCAGTTTGCCGGCGCCGTCAACCTTCAGTGCCGGCTGGTCGATGGTGCCCCGGTGATCTTCGAGATCAACCCGCGCTTCTCAGGCGGCATCCCCCTCACGATCCAGGCGGGCGCCGACCTGCCGCGCATGCTCGTCGACCTCGTGGCGGGTCGTCACGTCTCGCCGTCGATCGGGCGGTTCCGCGACAACCTGTGGATGGCCAGCTATGAGACGTCGGTGTTTGTGGACGGCACGCGTCTCGACCTGCCGTTCTACCAGCCCACGCTTCTGGCCGCGGAGGTCGCATGAGCCTGCGCGCCGCAATCGTGCTGCAGGCCCGCATGGGCTCGACCCGGCTGCCCGGCAAGTCGCTGGCGCCGATTGCCGGCCGGTCGCTCCTGGCCCGCGTGGTCGAGCGGCTGAAGACGCGCCCCAATCTGCCGGTCGTACTGGCCACGACCACGTTGCTCGAGGACGACCTGCTCTGCGAGGAGGCCGAGCGCCTCGAGATCGCCGTGCTGCGCGGATCCTCTGACGACGTGCTCGGCCGCTACGCGTTTGCGGCGTCGGTGCTTGGCGTCTCCGCCATCGTCCGCGCCACGGCCGACAATCCCGCCGTGGACCTCGACTCGCCGTACCGCACGCTCGAGATCCTCCAGCGTTCGGGTGCCGACTACGTGGTCGACTACGGGTTGCCCCTTGGCGGCACCGTCGAGGCGATTGCCGTGCCGGCGCTCGTGCGCGCGGCCGCGCTCGCCACCGACGCCTACGACCGCGAGCACGTGACGCCGTTTCTCCGGCGCGACGCCAGGTCGCGCGCCGTCGACTCGCTGGCGCCGACCGCGCTACGACGGCCTGACCTGCGGTTCACCATCGACACGGCCGACGACCTCGAGTACATGCGCCGGGTCTATCAGGAAGCCGGCGTGGCCGCGCCGCCGTTGCCGCTCGACGCCTTCATCGCGGCGGCCGACCGCCTGCGCGCACGCGAAGAAGTGCGGCCAGGGGCGGACGCGCGATGAGCGGCTCTCGCGTCAACGACGCGGCGTTCCTGTTCAGCGTGCCGCTGACCGTGGCGCTGGTCGTGCTGGCGCAGCGGATCGACGGCGGAAGCCTCGGCATCTTGCTGCAACCCTCGGCCGCGATCGTCGTCTTCGGCGGCACGGCTGCGGCCGTGGTCTTCAGCTTCCCGCTGCGGCTGCTCGCCCGGACCTGGCGGGCACTGCGGGCAGCCTTCGGACCGGCGCCCGAGTCCGACGTGGCGCTGCTCACGCGCATGGGTGACTATGCCGTCCGCGTGCGCCATCGCGGCGCGCTCTCGCTGGAGAATGAAGTGGGGAAAGGCGACGATCCGTTTCTCGTGCGCGCGATCTCGCTCGTCGTCGACGGCGTGCCGGCAGCCGACGTGCGCCATACCCTGAAGACGTTCAGCCAGGCGCGCGAGGAATCGGACGCGGAATGCGCGCTCGTGCTCGAGGCCGCCGGCGGCTACGCCCCCACGCTGGGCATCCTCGGGGCGGTGCTGGGCCTCATCCAGGCCATGGAGCATCTGACCTCGCCGGCCAGCGTCGGCCCGGGCATCGCCGTAGCCTTCGTGGCCACGGTCTACGGTGTGGGATCCGCGAATCTCGTGTTCCTGCCGCTGGCGACCCGGCTGCGCAGCCTCGGCCGCGCGGCGGCCCTCAGTCGCGAAGTGGTGATCGAGGGCGCCGTGGCCATCCAGCAGGGCGTGCACCCGACGCTCGTGGATGGACACCTGCAGAGTCTCCTCCTGGCCTGGCACGGCGTGCCCCGAAAGGCCGGCGTCAAGAGGTCTGGCGTGGCGACGCTGGTGAAGTCATGAACATCCGCTTCTCGGCCACGCAGGTCTCGCGCGACCGGTGGCTGGTGTCGTATGCCGATTTCATGACGCTGCTGTGCGCGTTCTTCACGACCCTCTATGCGGCGTCACTTGTGGACGCGGCCAAGCCGGTCATGCCTGACGCCACGCCGGTGGCGGTCGTCGTGCCGACGGCGCCTGTGCTTGGGCCCGTGCCCTCACCACGCGACGAAGCCGAGGCGCTCAGGGCACGCGTCGAGGCGGCGCTGGCGGATGAACTCGCGGCCGGATATCTCCAACTCGTCGAGGATCCGCGGGGCCTGGTCGTCGAAGTGCCCGAGGCGGGCGCGTTCGAGAGCGGCCGGGCCGAACTCTCCCCGGATGCCGAGCGCATGATGCAGCGTGTGGGCGGGATGCTGGCCGGGGTACCCAACGGCGTACGGGTCGAGGGGCACACCGACAACGCGCCGATTCGCACGGCCAAGTTCGCATCCAACTGGGACCTGTCGACGGCCCGTGCGACGCGCGTGGTCGAATTCCTGATCGCCGGCGCCGGCGTCGATCCGCTCCGGCTGTCGGCCGCGGGCTACTCCGAGTTCAAGCCGCGCGCCTCGAACGCATCGGCCGCAGGCCGCACCCGCAACCGGCGCGTGGACCTGGTGATCCTCAACGCGGCGACGGCAACGGCGGAAGAGCCAGTGGCGACGGGGCGGCCATGAGAGTGCCGTTTACCGACGACGAACTCGAGCACCTGCTCGCCCGGCCGGTGCGGCAGCTGCTGACCGCGGCCGACCGCCGGAGGTTCACCGGCCGCCGGGTGCTCGTCACCGGCGGTGGCGGCTCGGTGGGCTCGGAGCTGGCGCGTCAGGTCGCCGACTGCAGGCCGGCGTCGCTGACACTTGTCGACCACTCGGAACTGGCGCTGTTCGAGATCCTGCGGGAGCTGTCGGAGCGCCGCCCGGACGTCGTCGTCGAGCCCGTGCTGGCCGACGTGTGCCGGGCACGGCTGACGCGCCGCACGTTCCTTGCGGCCTCGCCCGACGTCGTGTTCCACGCCGCCGCCTACAAGCACGTCGCCATGGTGGAACGCGACGTGTGCGCCGCCGTCTCTGGCAACGTGATTGGCACGGTCAACGTGGTGCGCGCCAGCCGGGAGGCCGGTGCGCGCGTCGTGCTCGTGTCGTCGGACAAGGCCGCGGCGCCGAGGAGCGTGATGGGCGCCACCAAGCGCTTGGCCGAGTTCGTCACGCTTGCCGAAGCCACGGCAGCCTTCCGGCCGATAGTGGTGCGGTTCGGCAACGTTCTCGGCAGCAGCGGGAGCCTCCTCGCCGTGCTTCGCGACCGCGTGCATCGCGGCCTGCCTCTGCGGATCACCGACCCTCTGGCGACCCGCTACGTCATGACCGCCGGCGAGGCCGTGTCCCTGATGATGAAGGCCGACGTGCTCGCCCGCCGTCCAGAGACGTACTGGCTCGACATGGGCGAGCCGGTGGCCATCGGCGAGCTGACCGAGCGTCTGCTGGCGATCGAGGCCGCCGCCGGATTCGCGCGCGTGCCGATCGAGACCGTCGGACTCGGCCCGGGCGAGAAGCGATGTGAGGAACTCACGAGCCAGGGCCTGCGGATGTGCCCCACGGCGCATCGGCGCATCTGGGTGGCGCGCCAGCGGGCCACCGACCAGGGCGCCACCTGGCGCACGCTCGAACGACTGCGGCGTCTCGTGGCGCGTGGCGAAGCCGAGGCGACGCTGGACCTGCTCGCTGCGGCCGTGCCGGACTTCGAGGCGAGCGCCGAGGCCTGGGCGAGCGCCCGGCGCCAGAGTGCCGCCATCAGCAGACGCGCGCCGCTCCGGCGGAGCGCATAGCGGAGCCTGTCGTGCGGATACTTCATCTCGCGGCGTTCGTGCACGGCGCGGCCGGCCAGGCCGCGACGGAACTGGCCCTCGGCCAGCAGCGCGTCGGCCATCGCCTCACGCTGGTGGCCTCGAAGTCGCCACACGGAGGGCGAACCAACGACCCGGCCCTGCTGTCGCGCCTGAACGCGGGCGGCGTCGAGGTGCACCTCGTGGACTCACTCGCGGCCAGGCAGACGGTGCCGAATGCCGACGTGGTGCAGTTCATCCATGACCACCTCGGCACCGCCGCGGCATTCGACGTGCTGCACACGCATGGCACGGTGCCGAGCGTCATTGCCATCGCGGCGGCGCGCAAGGTGACCTCGCGCGTGCCCATTCTGCAGACGACGCACGAGTGGAGCGTGACGCGCCCCACCACCGGACGCCAGTCGTACGACCTGGAAGTGATGAATCTGGTCGACCGCGCCGTCGTGCCCAGCTGGACGGTGGCCGACCACTTCGCCATGCGCGGCGTCGTGCGACGGCAGATCGCGGTCGTCCCGTACGGCGTCACCCACGAGCCACCCGAACTGGCGGGCGACCTGCTCGACCACGAGATGCGCACGTGGCGCGAACTCGGCGGACTGGTCCTGTGCTACGTGACGGCACCCGGGTCGTCGCACGACCAGCGCCTGCTCATGAACGCGCTGCCGTTCCTTCATCCCGCCCCGCGGGTGCTCTGCGTGGTCTTCGGCGCGGCGCCGCTGGTCGCGATGCCGTCTGACGGACCTCCTGAAGCGCCCACGCGCGTACGATTCGCAGGCCTTGACGCGCCCGTGCGGCAGTACCTGCGCGATACCGACATCCTGGTGTTGCCGTCGGGCGACGGCGAGCAGCCCCTGGCCGTGCTCGAAGCGTTCTGCGACCAGGTGCCGGTTGTCGCCAGCCGGGTGCCCGAGCTCCTGGAGTTCGTCGACGATGGCCAGACGGGGTGGCTCTACGATCCGACCGACCCGAAGGCGCTCGCCGAGACCATCGGCATGGCGCGGTCGATGGCGCCACACCAGCTGCGTGCGCTCTGCCAACGTGCGCGCGTGCGGTATCAGTCGGAGTTCACCGTCGATCGGATGGTGAGCGGCTACATGCGGGAGTACGCGCGCCTCGGCTGAGCCCACCGAGCCTGGGTCGGCCGCCTCGCCAGCGCGTGTCGGCGGGGCGACCCCGGGTGCGGGACTGCGGGTCGGTGCGCCGACACTGCCGTCCAGGCTCGCGGGCACCGCCTCACGCAACTGCGCAGAGCCGCGCCCCGCCAGCGCGTGCGCGACCCCGGCATGGCGGTTGCTCCTCCAGGTGGCATGGCATCGCAGTCCTCCCTTCATCGCGCGACCGACGAGACCCACGACGCAGCCAGCCGCCGCCGCACCGCGGCGAGCATGCTCATGGCGGTCGGGCTCTTCAACGACAGTGGCGACCAACGGCAGGTGGCCGCGCTGGCGGCGTCGCAGGCCCATCGGTCACTGCTGCGCCGTGCTGGCGCCGAGGTCCGCCACGCCTACTTCCGCCGCGACTGGCACGACCTCGGGGCGACGACGCTCGACGAGGGCCTCGCGGCCGCGTTGGCGTCGCCGGAGCTGCGCCGCGTCTTTGCCGAAGTCGATGCGGTGGTCGTGATTGGCGACACGATGCGCGACGAGCCGCACCTGCACCTCCTCGCCATTCTGGCAGCGGCCCAACAGATGGACCTGCCCACGTATCTCGTGAACGGGTCCATCGGCGACACCGACCAGGCCCTGGCGGTGCTTGCCGGCCTGACCGATTGCACGGTCCGCGATCCTGAAAGCGCGCGCCGCCTGCGGCGGATCGGCGTGACCCATCGCCTGGTCCCCGACGCCCTCTTCAGCGCGCAGTTCTCCGACCGCGCGGTGCGCGACTTCACCGGCCATCTGGTGGTCACCGACTGCCACCCCTCGCGCCGGATCGAGTTCACGCCAGCGCTGGCCGCCGTGCGCGCGTCCTGGCCGGGGATGGTGGCCGACTATTCCATCGACGCGCTCGGCAGTCCGCAGCAGTGGGCCTGTGCCGTGGCCGACCTGCGTACCGCCGCAGCTGTCCTGACTGGCGGCTACGACGGCGCGTGCCTGGCGCTCAAGGCCGGCGTGCCCTTCGTGGTGCTCGGGGACGATGCGGCCGCCACGGCGCTGGTCGAGACCGTCGCGGGCTATCCCGCCGCTGCTGCCGACACGTCACGCCCGCTGGCCGAGCGACTGTCGGCCGCCATCGACGCGCGCCCCTGGTTTGCCGGTGCGGCGGCACGCTGGCACACGCGTGGTCCCGCCGAGACATTCGCGCGACTGCGGCCCGGTATCGGTGCGCCCGGCCGTGACGACACCTGGACCGGCTCCATCGACGGCGTCGTCGCCGCCGTGCGGGCCGTGACCCCCTCCGGCGGCAGCGTGCTGCATGCTGGCGCGGGGCAGGGACGGGTCGTGGAGGCGCTGGCCAAGACGGGCCTGAAGCCGTGGGGCGCCGACGCGGCGCGCCGGCTCGACCGACGCGATCGCAATCGCTACTCGAAGGCGTCGCCGCTCTCGTTGCCGTTTGCCGACCACGTGTTCTCGACGGTCCTGGTCTCGGCTGACTGGATCGAACACCTCGAAGCCGATGACCTCGAGGCGGCCGTCGCGGAACTGGCACGCGTGGGACGCGAAGCCATTCTCGTCGAGGTCTCCGGCCGGCCGATGCGGGCCGACCGCGCCTTCGAAGACCGTCGCGGCGCGGACTGGTGGCAACGCACGCTCACGTCGCTCGGCCTGCGCGTGCTCGAGCTGCCATCGCTGAACCACGACCAGGCCGGTCCGACCGGCGGCACGCTCATAGCGATGAGCGCGCCCGCGCATCTGTGCCCGAGCTGCCGGCGCGTGCACGATGGACAGGAGCACTTTGCGCCCGTACACCCCGGAGTGCTGGCTGCGGCCGGCGTGCCGCGCCGGTTCCCGCGTCTGACGGACCCGGCGTAGACGTCATGGCTGCGCATGTGATCGATCTGCCCCGACCGCGCGTGCGCGCCGCCGCGCGTCCCGAGGTCGTCCGGGTGCTCCACGTCCTCATCGGGCAGGGCGAGGCCAAGGCCGCTTGCCTGGACCAGGCCATCGCCGAGGCGAGCGGTCGAGGCATCCGCGTCGAGCTGGTCGTCGGCCTGGGCCGCGCCCTCGAGCACGTGTCGGCAAGCGCTCCGGCGCTGGCCATCGTGCAGACCGCGCACGTCGAGGCCGCCCGCGCGGCCCTCGCCGAATTGAAGCGGGTGTGTCCCGCGCTGCCGGTCGTGCTGCTGAGCCACGGCGACGACGACACTGCGGCGGTCGCCGCCGTGCGCGCGGGGGCGGAGGACTGCCTGTCGCTCGCGGCCGCCAGCGGGCCGACGCTGGTGCGGGCGATGCTGTGCGCGCTCGAGCGCACGAGTCACGCCGCTAGGTTGCGCGCGGCAGCGGTCACCGATCCACTCACGGGTCTGCCCAACCGCCATGCGCTGCGCACGTGCATCGATCACGCCATGGCGCTCTCGCGCCGCAAAGGCCGCAGCCTGGCGTTGCTGTTCGTGGATCTCGATGGATTCAAGACGGTCAACGACACCCACGGCCACGAATGCGGCGACCGCGTGCTGGCTGAAATGGCACGCCGCTTTGCCAACCGCACGCGCGACATGGACACGGTGGCGCGTCTGGGCGGCGACGAGTTCGTGATCGTGATGGAAGACCTCGACGATCAACGGTTTGCCGCCACACTAGCGGCGAAGGTGCTGGCCGCCGCCGCCGAGCCGATGGTCATCGACGGCCACACGATGCATCTCACGGCGAGTGTTGGCATCAGCCTGTATCCCGGCGACGGCGTTGACGCCGCGGCGTTGATGCGACACGCCGACATGGCGATGTATGCCGCCAAGTCTGGCGGCAAGAACGGCCTCTGCTACTACGCTCCGGCGATGAATGTGCGCACCCACGAACGCGCGTCGGTGGCCCTGGCGCTGGCTGGCGCGCTCGAGCGCGGTGAGTTGGAACTGCACTACCAACCGGTGTGGCAGGCGTCGCGGAAGCGCATCTCTGGCTGCGAGGCGCTCCTGCGATGGCGCCGCCCGGGCCACGGACTCGTGGCCCCGGCCGAGTTCCTGCCGGTCGCCGAGGACACCGGACTCGTTGTGCCCATCGGCCGCTGGGTACTTGCGGCAGCCTGCGCGCAGGTGAGGCGCATGCGGGCGGCTGGCTTCGAGGTGCCGGTGTCGGTCAACCTCTCGCGCCGCCAGCTCCTCGACCCTGGACTGGCCGGCGACGTGCGCAGCCTGCTGCACCGCGAGTCGCTCAGGCCGGGCGACCTGCAGATCGAAGTGTCGGAATCGGTGCTCGTTGACGACGACGCCCGCGTGTCCGCGTCGCTCCTGGACCTCGACGCGCTTGGCGTGACGCTGGTCGTTGACAACTTCGGCGCCGGCACGTCGTCGCTCGGTGGACTACAGCGGGTGCCGGTGGGCCGCGTGAAGATTGACGGCGGACTCGTGCGCGGAGTGCCGGGCACCCGGCCAAACGACGCCATGGTGCGGGCGGTGCTCGCGCTTGGCCGCACGCTCGGCGTCACCGTCATGGCCGAAGGGGTCGAGACCGAGCAGCAGGCCTCGTTCCTGCTGGCACACGGGTGCGACGAGATGCAAGGCTACTTCTACGGTCACGCGTTGCCTGCCGACGAGTGGCTCGCGTACCTGCGGTGGGCCTGCACGGCGGTGGTCGGCTCTGACGGGTCGGCTCCAGTGAAGGCCGCTCCGCGTCGGCGCCGCGTGTCGATGCCGAACGACCTGCCGACGATGCCGGGCGCAGCGCTGTCCGCCCAGCGGACCGGACGTCTCGTGGTGGGCCGGTTCCGGTCGTAGCGTCTGTGGCCGAAGCCCGCCGCCCGCGCCTGGCACGGGATTCGCCCTGTCGCCGGTGAGGTAGACCGACATGACGGAAAACCACGCCCAGACGGCTCCCCAGGTGCCAGCGAACCGATGCGCCAGTGTCGGTACGCCGACACCGCGGCCGACGTACCTGCCGTTTGGACAGCCGGACTTTGGCGATGAGGAGATTGCGGCCGTGACTCGAGTGCTGCGGTCGGGCTGGGTCGGCATGGGCCCGGAAACGATGCGCTTCGAAGAGGAACTCGCCACGGCGTGCGGGGCCGCTCACGTCGTCACCGTGAACTCCTGTACCTCGGCACTGTTCCTGTCCCTGCTGGTCCACGGCGTGAGTAGTGGCGACGAGGTCATCGTGCCGAGTCTCACCTGGATCAGCACCGCCAACGCCGCGCGCCATCTGGACGCGACGCCTGTGTTCTGCGACATCGATCCCGTCACCCTCTGTGTCACCCCAGACGCCGTACGTGCGTGCCTGACTCCCCGCACCAAGGCCGTCGTCGTGGTGCACCTCGGCGGCCTCGCGGTGGACGTCGAGGCGATCCGTCAGGTCGTGCCGTCGCACATCGCCATCATCGAAGACGCCGCCCACGCGTGCGGGTCGCGCTTCGCGGACGGCACACCGGTGGGCGGTTCGGGCAACCTCAGTTGTTTCAGTTTTTACGCCAACAAGAACCTGTCCACGGGTGACGGCGGCGCGGTGGCTCTCAGCAATGCGGCGCACGCCGATCGGCTCCGGTCGTTGCGGCAGCACGCGCTCCCGAACGACGCGTGGAAGCGCTTCATCGATGCGCGAGTGATCGGCGGCAACCCGGTCGCGGAACTTGGCTACAAGATGAACTACACCGACCTGCAGTCGGCCATCGGCCGAGTGCAGCTGAGGCGGCAGGTCGAGTTCGCCAGACGGCGGCTCGCCGTGGCGCGCATCTACGCCGCGGCGATCGAGGCACTGCCGTGTCCCGTCTCCATCCAGGAGGGTGTCACCGGAGACGCCCATGCCCGCCACTTGTTCCTCATCCAGCTGCCCCTTGAATGGATCGGATGTTCGCGCAACGACGTCCTCGGCGACCTGCGCCGACGGAACATCGGGGCGAGCATCCACTATCACCCCGTCCACTGCATGCCGCTCTATGCCGGGGTGCGGCCGGCACC
>JANORI010000129.1:0-5395 GCA_031415235.1 Acidobacteriota bacterium
GGTGGCCTGGCGCTGCGGAGGATCCGACACGGACCTCATGGCGCCGCAGAAGTGCAAGGACGGCACGACGGCCGTGCGGGTGCAGAAGTCGCTGGCGCATGGCAACCACAACGCGCAGCACGGCGGCCAGTTCTTCATGGCGTCCGACTACTGGCATCACGTCGAGGGCGCGTATCCGTCGCCGGGCGTGTTCCGCCTCTACCTTTTTGACGACTACACCAAGCCACTCTCGGCCGAGAAGGTCAAGGCCGTCACGGCCCGCGTCGTCACGAAGGAAGAGACCAATCCACAGACGTTCGTGACCCGCGAGGTCGCCGCTGTGCCGCTCACGCCGTCGGCCGACGGTCCGTATCTGGAAGCCGCCATCGACGCCGTGCCGCTGCCCGCCGAGCTCGTCGTGCAGGCCGCATTCACGGTAGGCGGCAAGGAACAGCGCTTCGACTTCACGTTCACTGCGCATTCCGTGGCCTCGACGGCCGAGACCGTCGACGGCGCCGCGCGTCTCGCGCTCGACGTGCCCGACAGTGCCAGCGAGGTGCTCGGCATGCTCGTGGAGCGCCGGAACGCGGTGCGGGATCTGGTAGAACGCGGCGGCTTGAGCGAGCTCTGGGTGCCGGCTCTGCAGGCCAAGGAGCTGGCGCTCGCGCTGGAATTTCACGCCCGCGAGTTTCCCGACAAACGCCGCGCCGACATCGAGGTCGCGACACGCGAAGTGGTGCTCTCGGCGTTTCGTCTCGACGCCGCCGGGGACCGTGGCGAACGCGACGAAGTCGTCAAGGCCTCAGGCGCGCTGGTGCAGGCCGTGACCACGATCGAGTCCCTGTTTGGAGGCCGCCGATGAGCCGTCGCCCACGCGCCCCGCGCCGCCTTGTGGTCGCCGTCATCGTCGTGCTCGCGGCAGCCGCGTGGCACGCCGGAACAGGCGAGGCCCACAAGGCCATCACGTCGAAGTATCACTTCAACGAGGACGTCTTCCCGGTGGTGCGCGACCGCTGCGGACGCTGCCATGTGGACGGTGGCGTGGCGCCCATGTCGCTCATGACCTTCGACGACGCCGCGCCGTGGGCCGAGTCGCTGCGCCTCGAGCTGCTCAGCGACGACACGCCCCCGTGGCATCCTCTGAAGCTCAACGCGCGCGAAACGGATTTGCTGCTCGTGTGGGCCACCGGCGGAGCGCCGCGCGGCAGCACCGACAAGGCGCCGCCACCCGTCACGCTGGTGAACGAGTGGGGCTCGGGCGCGCCCGACGTCACGCTGCCGATGCGCGAGGCGTTCATGCTGCCGGGACCCTCCACGGAGGCCACGCACGAGGTGGTGCTGCCGCTGGCCGGGCCTGGCGGCCGCGCCATCACGGCCGTTGACCTGCTTCCGGGCACACCCGCCATCGTGCGCAGCGCCACGCTGCACGTGAAGACCGCCGACGGCACGACGCACACCCTGGCGACGTGGGCGCCGGGCCGCGGCTCCGCGGTGCCGCTGGCGACGCCCGTGCGCGTCGCTGGT
The DNA here is from genome assembly GCA_031415235.1 of Acidobacteriota bacterium. GTDB lineage: Bacteria > Acidobacteriota > Vicinamibacteria > Vicinamibacterales > UBA2999 > CADEFD01. The sequence goes on from JANORI010000129.1 coordinate 1,504, forward strand.
GGCGCGTCGGTCGTGGCGCGAATCGTCTACAAGCGCACGTGGAAGTACGAAGGGCAAGACCTGTCAGACAAGAGCGCCGTGGGCCTCTACTTCGGCGACGCGGCAACCAAGGCGACCGCGACGCGCACTCCTGTGCCGCGCCGCTGAGTTGCTCGGGCCGCCGTCGGGGCTGGCCCGCACAGGCGGCAGCCCCCGGCGTAACCGGCGGCGGGCACTGGCACCCCGTGTCGAACACGACGCCGGCGATCGCTATCCTCATCACAAACGCGGTCAGTGGCGGTTGATGGCATCTTCATTGGGGCTTCTCTGTGACACGCGCATCAGCATGCGCCGAACGTCGGTCATGCGGCCGGCGAACGATGACCAGGGTGACGAGCACGGGGCCGAGTATCGCCGCCTCGGTGACGACGGCCCACAGGTTGTGGCGCCAGAACCCCGGCAACCAGTAGCGTCGGGAGATCGCCTCGAACACGAAGGCGTCGGCGAAGTAGAACGCCGAGGTGAGGGGCCACAGCGCCATCACGCCAAGCGGCGGTGTGTCGTCGGACCCGAGCCAATCAAAGGCCACGTGCGAGACCCACGCAAGCGTCACCGCCACGGCGATGCGCGGCGCGCGCCCTCGGGTCATTGCCCGCACGGCGAGTCCGGCCGCCAGCGCGGCGCCCAGGCTGTGGGTCTCCATGTTGTGGCGGCCCCAGGCGAAGTCGACATCAGGCAGACACGCCGCCAGCGCCGCGACCGCCACCAGAGGTGACCGGCAGGCCGCCGCGACCGTGTCGACTGCCCCGTGCGCCCGCCACGTGCCCCACCGGGCAAGCGCCACTGCGACGATGGCGCCGCCAAGCGCATGGCCGACCGGACTGGGCATGCGCCAACCGTACGCAACACCTGCCAGCCAGGTCAACCGCCCGGCGTGCGGATATTGCACCACCGGTGCACCTGCCCTGCCGAGGCGAAAGTGCCTGCACGCTGGAAGTCGTTGCAAATAAAGGGATAGTAATATCAACATGCACGTATTTTCGCTTGACTTTCGCTTGGCCCGCCGTTAGCATTCCTTCGGTTGAACCGGCAGCCCCGGCGTGGGGCGCCACCTTAGGGGCGGAGAACAATATGGCTGTGGACGACGCGAAGGAACGGCTCAAAGCAATCGAGATGGCAGTGGGCCAAATCGAAAAGCAGTTTGGCAAGGGCGCCATCATGCGCCTCGGAGCAAAAGGCGCAATCCAGCCTCACGAGGTCATCTCTACCGGCTCGATCAGCATCGACTACGCCCTGGGCATCGGCGGGTTCCCGCGCGGCCGCGTCGTCGAGGTGTTCGGCCCGGAATCCTCTGGTAAGACCACTCTCACTCTGCAAGTCATCGCCGAGGCCCAGAAGGCCGGCGGCATGGCCGCCTTCGTCGACGCCGAGCACGCCCTCGACGCCGAGTACGCCCGCAAGCTTGGCGTCGACATCGAGAACCTGCTGGTGTCGCAGCCCGACAACGGCGAGCAGGCGCTCGAAATCGTGGAAGTGCTGGTGCGCTCTGGCTCGATCGACGTCGTCGTGGTCGACTCGGTGGCCGCGCTCGTGCCACGGGCCGAAATCGAAGGTGAGATGGGCGACGCACAGGTCGGCCTGCAGGCGCGGCTCATGTCGCAGGCGCTGCGCAAGCTCACCGCCGTGGTGGCCAAGTCGAAGACCACGCTGGTGTTCATCAACCAGCTGCGCGAGAAGATCGGGGTCATGTTCGGCAGCCCAGAAACCACCACCGGCGGCCGCGCGCTGAAGTTCTACTCGTCGGTGCGTGTGGATATTCGCCGCATTGGCGCCATCAAGGACGGCGACGTCGTGGTGGGCGGACGCACACGCGTCAAGATCGTCAAGAACAAGATGGCCCCACCGTTCCGCGAAGCGGAAGTCGACATGATGTACGGCGAAGGCGTGTCGCGCGAAGGCGACCTGATCGACCTGGCCGTCGAACGCAAGATCATCGACAAGAGCGGCGCGTGGTTCTCCTACGGCGGCGAACGCCTCGGGCAGGGTCGTGAGAACGTGAAGGTGTTCCTCAAGGAACACACCGACATCCGTCAAAACATCGAGGATCGCGTGCGCAAGGATCTGGGGCTCATCCGCGAGACCGCACCCGTCGCGGTCTAGGCTCCCGCCGGATGGACGCGGCGCTCTTCACCGCCATCAACTCGGCCCACACACCGGCGCTCGACGCCGTGATGTTCGGCGTGAGCTGGCTGGGATACTGGCCAGGCATCTGGTTCGTGTTCGGCGCGGCCGCCCTCGGGTGGCCGCGCACGCGCGCGGCTGCGTTCCGCATGTGCCTCGCCGTGGCGCTCAGCTACGTCGTGGCCAGCGGCGTGCTCAAGCCGCTCATCGGCCGGGTGCGGCCCTCCCATGCCCCGGCCATGGCTGCGCGCACCCTCGAAGCGCAGCCGCTCTCCAGCGCCTCGTTCCCCTCGGGTCACGCCACCACCGCCATCGCCGGGGCCTTGGCCGGCGCGCGAGTCGTGCCAGGCGCGAGTTGGGCCTTCTGGGCGCTGGCCACGCTGATGGCCTACTCGCGCGTCTACCTCGGCGTGCACTACCCCTCCGACATCCTTGGAGGTGCCCTTGTGGGAACGGCCTGCGCCTGGCTCGTGCTTGGTGGGAGCCACCCATCCACATGGGTCCGTCTACGGCCGGCCGCGACTGAGCGGCACGTGCCCTGACGGCCCTGGGCAGGCGGCCCGCAACGCCGCTCGTTCCGGTTTTTCCCTGCGTTTTTCGTGTGTTATAGTTCGAATTCTGTGCCAGTCCGGATGGCATACGCCGTGGCCAGGTAGCTCAGTTGGTAGAGCATGCGACTGAAAATCGCAGTGTCGGCGGTTCGATCCCGTCCCTGGCCACCACTGATTCCCCCAATAAACATCGAGTGTTTTCGCACGTACACGCTCGGCGAGCTAAACGAGCAATCTGGCTCGGGGTCACACAGGGGTCACAGGAGTGATTGACGATCGTCGACGACTTCTCGTGACACGACGACTTCTCGTGGCTTGGCGCCCAGCAACGAGCGCCCGTAGCATCAGCCCAGCACGTGCTATTCACGGTCGTCAAAGACACCCGCTCGGCCTCGCTTCTCGTGCGCCAGCATCCCCACGGCCAGGATCTGATCTGATCTGATCTGATCTGCCTCTATGGGCGCGACCTGCTGTAGTCGCAAGTCTTCGGCCGGGCGACGGGCGCGATCTGGGGCAAGTCGCCGCCGACACGCTGAGGCAGTTCGAGGCCCGCGGCTGGGGTGCGCGCTGCAGAGCCCGCGACGTCCTCTCAGCAGCCACTTACGCGCATAACGCGGTGTGTCAGCCGTCTGACAAGCGACGTGGGCCAGGTGCGCTCAGGTCGTTCGGCCGCGCGTTCAGGAAGCTCGTGGGTCAGGCGCCGGCCACGTGGCGCCGCAGCGCCTCGCGGCTGCCGGGTCCGGGCGCGGCGTAAGTGGACGACTCAGCGCGCCAAGCTCGTCACGAGGGGATATAGTCCACGCCATGTCCGACCTGCGAGAGCCGCTCGACGATCTGCTGCGTCAGCCGCGCGGCTACACCTCCCATCTTCAGTTCCCCGACCCGGCCGGCATCCACCTCTACGACGACACCTTGCGCGACGGCGAACAGATGCCGGGCGTGGCCTTCTCGCCAGAGCAGAAGGTCGAGCTCGCCGCGCTGCTCGGCGAGATCGGGATCGACGTTGCCGACGTGGCGTTTCCGATTTCGTCGGCGAGCGACCGTCGCGCGCTGCGGCTCATCCTCGAGGCCCGGCGCGAGGGCCGCATCGCCCCGCGCATGGACGTGCTCGCCATGTGCCGGGCCGTTCCCGCGGATATCGACTGCGTGCTCGAGGTGGCCCGCGAGGCCGGCTGCCGGCC